>DASWAW010000540.1:0-2169 GCA_036390955.1 Arthrobacter sp. | reverse complement strand
TCGGCCAGGAGATCGGCAGCCGCAGCATCAGCGTCACCCGCACGGACCTGGTCAAGTACGCCGGTGCCTCCGGCGACTTCAACCCCATCCACTGGAATGAGGCCTTCGCAACCGGCGTGGGACTGCCCGGTGTGATCGCGCACGGCATGTTCACCATGGGCTCCGCCGTCCAGCTCGTGACCGACTGGGCCGGGGACCCCGCCGCCGTCGTCGATTTCCAGACCCGCTTCACCAAACCCGTCCCGGTGTCCGACACCACGGGGACGGCCGAGGCCGGCGCCGTGATTGAGGTCAGCGGCGCCATCGGAGCGCTCGACGCCGCGGCCGGCACCGCCCGGGTGGATCTGACCGTCATCTCCGGCGGCCAGAAAGTGCTGATGAAGGCCCAGGCCGTCGTCAGGCTGGCGTAGCCGGTTGGCGTTGCCGTGAACCTGCGCACCGGCCAGGCCGTGGAGGTCACGCAGTGGCGTAACGCCGTGGTGGCCGCGTACGCAGTCAGCGGCATCGCGTTCGCCACCTGGGTGTCCCGGCTCCCGGCCATCCGCGACGGGCTGGACCTGACCCCGGCGAACGTCGGGCTGCTGTTGCTGTGCATGACACTGGGTTCCTTCGTCTCAGTCTCCGCGTCGGGACTGATCGTGCTGCGCTTCGGCTCCAAGCAGACCATCCGGATCGGCAGCATCATGGTGGGGGCCGGGCTGGTCCTGGCCGGCTTCGGAACCACGGTCCTGGCCAGCCCGCCCGCGGTCGCCGCGGGGCTGGCCGTGATCGGCCTCGGCACGGCCAGCTGGAACACGGCCTCCAACGTCGAGGGCGCCGCGGTGGAACGCGCCGTCCGGCGGCACATCATGCCCCGGCTGCACGGGGCGTTCAGCCTCGGGACCGTTGCCGGCGCCGGGGCGGGAGCGTGGGCCGCCGGGGCCGGCATACCGGTCTTCTGGCATTTCGCCGCGGTGGGGCTGCTCGTCGCCGGGTCGGTGGCCACCGCCGCGTCCTGGTTCCGTGCCGACATCACCGCGGTGGACGCCGGGCCGGGCTTCACACCGGCCCGGCCCGATACCTTCGAGGATCCCTCCACCGGGCCCATTCCGGTCATCCTGCCGGGCACGGACCGGCCCGAGGTCCCGCTGGACAACAAGCGCCAGATTGCCTTGGCCTGGCGGGACCGCCGCACGCTCCTGCTGGGGGTGCTCGTGCTGGGGCTGGCCCTCGCCGAGGGGGCGGCGGGGGACTGGGTGGCCCTGGCGCTCGCCGACGGCCACGGGCAGTCCGACGCCGCGGGCGCCGCCGGGTACGGACTCTTCGTCACGTTCATGACCGTGGGACGCTTCGCCGGCACCGTGGTCCTGGACCGCTTCGGCCGCGTCCCGGTGATGCGCTGGTGCGCGGCCCTGGCCGTCCTGGGCCTGGGCCTGTTCGTCTTCGCCCCGGTGCCGTGGGTGGCCTATGTGGCCCTCGCGGTCTGGGGACTGGGCGCCTCGCTGGGGTTCCCGGTGGGCATGTCCGCCGCCGCCGACGACCCGGCCAGGGCCGCCGCCCGGGTCTCGGTGGTCTCCACAATCGGCTACGGGGCGTTCCTCTGCGGCCCGCCCCTGCTGGGCCTGCTGGCCGAGCACGTCGGCATCCTGCACTCCCTGCTGGCCGTGATGGTGATGCTGGTGGTCAGCTTTCTGCTTTCCCCGGTGGCCCGGAAGGCCAGCTGACGGGCGGGGTGCTGCCGACGCGGGGTGCTGCTTAGGGGAGTGCGGCGTTCCCCGGTTAGGCTGGTCGGGTGACCCAGACACTGCTTTCCGCCCTGACCACGGCCGCCGTCGGCGGCCCCGCCGGCCGCTTCATCGAGGCCCGCACCGAGGCCGAGATCATCGAGGCGGTCCGCTCAGCGGACGCCGCCGGTGAGCCCCTGCTGATCATCGGCGGCGGCTCCAACCTGCTGGTGTCCGACGACGGGTTCCCCGGCACCGTGCTGAAGATCGCCTCGGCGGGTTTCACTGTCAACGCGGAGGACTCCTGCGGCGGCGTCGCCGTCGTGGTCCAGGCGGGCCACAACTGGGATGCCCTGGTGGAGCACGCCGTGCGGCATGCCTGGTCCGGGATCGAGGCGCTCTCGGGCATCCCGGGCTCCACAGGTGCCACCCCGGTCCAGAACGTCGGTGCCTACGGCGCGGACGT
>DASWAW010000539.1:0-5105 GCA_036390955.1 Arthrobacter sp. | reverse complement strand
GTTCCGGTTCCAGACGGATTCCGGCCACCGCAGTGGCTGCCTGGGCCAGGCACATTTCCGAGTTGTTCCGGCTGAGCACCCCGTAGGGATCAGTGGCGTGCACCGTTGCGGTGGACCCTGGCCCCGGACCTTCAGCAAACCGCAGGACCAGCGCCGGTCCCTCGCCCGCTGGTCCTGTCTGGAGTCCGCATTCGGGGGCGGGCAGTTGTGCAGGCAGGATCTTGGGCTGGCCCGGCGGCAGTTCGATCCCGCCGGGCGTCGCCTGCCAATCGATCGTGCCGGCAAAGAACGGGCTGGCGAGACCGGCACCGTGCACGGTTACCGGGCCGGAGGTGGTGTTGGTTAACTGGATGGCGATGATTTGGCGGCTGTAGTTGTCGCGGAGCTGGCTGATCTCTGCGGTGACCGGGGCGGCCGCTGGGCCGGCAGAAGGCACTCCCGCGGACGTGGCGGTGACAGGTGCGGATATTGCGGATGGACGGCCGGTGCCGGCGGGGCCCGCGCTGCAGGAGACCATCATCGCGAGGACGGCCACGACGGCCGCGGAACCGCCCACCGTGGAAATCCTGGGTCCGCCGGCCGGTCGCCGGAGCAGCGGGGATATGCAGCCCATGGGGACAGTGTATTCCCGGCGCCAGCCCGGGTGCGCGGCTTGGCGGCTGCCGTCGGCTAGTCTCGTTCCATGACTTCACTCGCCCCCTTGGACTGCGTCCTCGGCCTGCTGCGCGCCATCGAGGCGGGCGGCGGAGCCGAGGACCTCGCACCGTTCCTGGCCGAGGACTACACCCTGTATGAGGCGCCCCATCTGCTGGCCCCGGCCGGGGCCACCCGGAACCGCGAGCAGGCCCTGGCGGGGGCTGCTGCAGCGCATGCCGTCGTCTCGGGGCAGCGCTTCGAGGTGCGGCGCACGACGTGTGAAGGCACCCGGGTGGTGGTGGAAGCCGAGTGGACCGGGACGCTGCTGATGGACCTGCCGCACTGGGACACCGGCGAGATCATCCGCGCCAGGACCGCGGCCGTCTTTGAGGTCCGGGACGGCAGGATTGTCAGCCAGGACAGCTACGACTGCTACTTCACGCCCGCCTGAGCGACCCGGCACGTCCCGGGCCGCCGCTTCCGGTCGGGCGCTTACTGCATGGTGAACCGGCGGGCCACGAATCCGTTGACGGCGGGCACTGCCGCGGCCGCTGCTATGGCCCGGTTCCGCGCTGACCACGGCCCTGCCGGCAGGGGCCGCCCCAGCGCCATGTTGATTTCGGACTGCCGCGCCGCCCGTGCTGCTGCCGCCCTGCGGCTGACCTCAAAGTTCCGGAGTTCCGACCCCACGTCCGCGCCCTGCAGCGACGCGAGAATCACCGGAGCCAGGGCGACGGCGTCCAGCCAGCCCAGGTTCATGCCCTGGCCTCCAATCGGGCTGATCTCATGCGCGGCGTCGCCGATCAGCACCGTCCGGCCGGCCACCATCCTGCGCACCAGCCGTGAGCGTACGCCGAAGCTGCTCAGCATGCTGTTGCTCGCGGGATCGACGTCGATCCCGGTGCGTTTACGGATGCTCGCCGCGAGCCAGCGGGCATCTCCACCGCTCCCGGGGTCCGCGAGGCGCACCACCCAGCGGCGCAGCTTCCCTGGCAGCGGAAAGGACTCCACGATTCCCGCGGATTCCAGGAACAGGGCCGCGTCCGGACCGAATCCGGTGCTGTCCGCGAAGTCGCCCATCAGGTAGCTGTCCGGGTAGTCCTTCGCCCGGACCGCGGGGCCCAGCTGGGAGCGGACGGTGGAGCGGACGCCGTCGGCGGCAACCACGATCTCCGCCGTATACCGGAGGGCCGGGCCTCCCGCGCTCGCCTCCGCGGTGACACGGCCGCCGTCGTGATGCAGCCGGGTGACCCGGACACCGCGGTGCAGGGCCCCGGGGTCGAGCCGGCGGACGCAGTCCTCCAGCACCGCCTCCGTCCGGGACTGGGGCAGGGCGAGGACGAACGGAAAACGGTCCGAGACGCCGGCGAAGGACATCTCGGCGAGCCGGACGCCGCCACCAAGGGCGATGCCGCGCCGGATCGGGATACCTTCGGCCACGAGGTCCGGTGCCACTCCGATCCGCTGCAGCGCGTCCAGCGAGGGGGGATGGATGCCGATGGCGCGGGAGTGCCGCTCGGGGCCGGTCCGTTGCTCCAGGACCCGGACGCTCACGCCCTGCTGGAGCAGCAGTGCGGCCATGAATAGCCCCACCGGGCCGCCGCCGATCACCAGGACATCAGCCATGACCGCTGTTCTTGTCGAGGATCAGCAGATTGCGGAACGGGGCGTGGCGGCGGACGGTCCAGCCCGGGGGAGCGGCGGCCCGGAGTTCGGCCGCCGTGTAGCTGCGGCGGATCGAGGTCAGGCCGTCCTGCCTGATGTAGGAGCCGGTGAAGGGCCAGGAGGCGGCATAGAAGAGACCGTAGGCGGGGGGGCTGCGGCGGAGGTCGTTGTGGATGACCCGGCCGTGGCAGAGCGCCGCGGATTCGGCCAGGAATGCGGGAAGATCGTCCTCCGACAGATGGTGCAGGACATGGTTGGACACCACCAGGTCGAAGCCAAGGCCTTCGCCGGCCAGCTCCGCTGCCGTGGCCTGACGGAACGTCACGCCGGCGTCGGAGTGCCGTTCCGCGGCGAAGCGGCTGGCGCGCGGATCCGGATCGATAGCGGTGATTTCCAGGCGGAGACCGTCCCGGGCGGCCCAGCGGGAGAGCATGACAGGCACGTCGCCGCCCCCGCAGCCAATGTCCAGCAGGGTGGCCGGGGCGCCTTGGCCGAATTGGCTGCGCTGGCTCAGAAGCGGCTTCAGCTGGCGCAGGTAGATGCCGCGCCAGCCCGAGACGGCCCGGTTGACCAGCGCAAACTGGGCGTAGGTGCGGTCCAGCCGGACCGGATCACAGCCGGGCAGGTCCATTTCCTCGACGGCGTGCGCCGCGCGTTCCCGCAGCATGTCCACCCCTGGGGTGCTCAGGCCAGGGCCGATTCCGGCTGGTCGGACCGGGTGGCCGCGCCCCCGGACAACGCTGCTGCCTCGACGGTGAGAGTGCTGCTGATCTTGGTGAAAAGTGCCGTCTCCACGGTCAGCCCGGGCCCGAATGCCATGGAGCAGATCCGTTCGCCGCCGCCGTCGGCCTCGTCGGCTTGGTCCACCGGTGGCAGGTCAAGGATGTGGCGGAGCACGAACAAGACGGTGGCGCTGCTCATGTTGCCGTAGTTGCGCAGGGTCTCCCGGGCCGGCACCAGCTGCTCGTCGCTGAGGTCCAGCCTGGACTGGACCTTGTCGAGGATGCTGCGGCCTCCCGGGTGGATTGCCCAGTGCCGGATATCGCGGTAGGGGAGTCCCTGCAGGGAGGTTTCGCGGGAGAGGAGCGGCTCCAGGGCGCCGATGATGTGGTCATCGATGATGTGCGGGACGTAGTTGCCCAGGACCATCTCGAAGCCTTCATCGCCGATATTCCACGCCATGGATTCCTCGCCGACCGGCGTCAGGACCGTTTCGAAGTGGTCCAGCCGCAGCAGTGCAGGTTCGTCCGGGAACTCACGCGCGGTCACGATTGCCGCTGCCGCGCCGTCGGCAAACAGCGCGGATCCCATAATGGTGTCCGGATCGTTCGAGGTCCGGACGTGCAGGGAACAGAGCTCGGCGCAGACTACCAGCACGACGGCGTCCGGGTCCGCCTCGCAGAACGACTTTGCGGCCCGGAGGGCCGGGAACGCCGCGTAACAGCCCATGAATCCCAGGTGGTAGCGCTGCACGGCGGGATTCAGGCCGAGGGCCCGGACAATTTTGTAGTCCGGCCCGGGGTTGAAGAAACCCGTACAGGACACCGTGACGAGGTGAGTTATGTCAAGTAAAGTGATTTCGGGGCAGGCATCCAGGGCTTTCTGCGCTGCCTCGACAAAGAGTTTGGTGGCCTCAGTGGCGAAGAGGTCATTGCGCACCTTCGTGCTGGGGCTGAGCAGCAGGCCGGTGTCGGAGTCGAAAAACACCGGATTCTCGGCCCGGTGGTCCTTGGTCATTTCCTCGACAGCCGTGTGCCGGGTATCGATGGCCGCCGAATCAAAGCAGGTGCCGACCAGCCGGGTGCCAAGCCTGCTGAGCCCCGGCTGGGCCGCGAAAACGTCCCGGGCTTCGGTTTGGATCAGAACAGTTGGCGGGACAGCAGTTTCCAGGGACCTCAGGTAGACCGTCATGGTTCATTCTCAGTGCGGGCGGTCCAGAAGACAATGGACCACGCCGGGAAGTCAGGCGGGAACCGGACGGCGGGCCGCAGGTCTCCCGTTGCCCGGAATGCGTGCAATCAAGCACTCTCCCTGCACTCTTACATAACGCCGATAATCAACATTATGTAAAGTGGAAGTTTTTGGGACTAAAGCCCCACCCTCCGATCGGCCTCGAATCCGCACCATCGGCTACCCAGGCAAAACCGGCACGAGCAATACGCTGGGCCGGCGCGAAGGGCCTGGAAATCACGCAGCCGGGACATCGCTTTGACGGCGCGCCGGTCAGCGAGGTTCAGGCGCTTCGCCGTTCCCGACCGCCTCGATCCAGTCCACGCCCTCATCCGAGAAGTAGAAGCCCCCGGCCCGGCTCTCACCAACCCACCAGGCATCGGAAGCGACTGAGCCGCCGGCCTGCCTGATCTCGACGACCATCTCCGCCGGCACAGCGTCGCCGTTGTTCTCGACCAGCCATTCCCGCGTTGAGGGCTTCAGCTTCGACCACCATTGCTCGATACTCATGACCGAAGTCTGCCACTTCAGTGACCATCTGCTCGACCCGATGACCGATGCGTGGCCGGACGCAGGCCCCTGACCTGCGGACTTGAATGGATTCCGCGTTTTCAGCACTGCAGGACGCGTGTTGGCGCTTGTATGATGCGGTCATGGCAGGAAGATTGCAGGCAGCGGGAGCAGCGGCTGTCTTGCTCCTCGCGTTATCCTCATGTGCAACTGGACCAACTCAGGCCGTGACAGAGTCAGACCTGAGCGACACGCCGTGCCACAGCCCGTTTGTCGCAGATGTTGACACAAGCGTCGCGGGCGAGGCCACGCCTGAAGCAGCCGCCATGGCGTGGTCCAAGTCC
>DASWAW010000538.1:0-8122 GCA_036390955.1 Arthrobacter sp. | reverse complement strand
GGACGCCGCCACCAAGGCCCTGGAGCTGCCGTACCTGACCACGGCGGACCCCGTCCGCGTCGGCGCACCGGTGAACTTCAAGACCAACGTGGTGCTCAGCTACACCAACAACTCCTGGAAGTTCCAGCCGCTGACCCAGCTGACCCCCGCCAACGCGGACGCCGTCCAGCCGGTATCCTTCGGCGCGACCACCCGCACGGAGGCCCCGGCGGCCGTGGGAGGCAACCTCAAGATCGCCTCGTTCAACGTGCTCAATTACTTCCCCACCACAGGTGACCAGCTCACCGGATGCACGTACTACACGGACCGTGCCGGCACCCCGATCACCGTCCGCGGCGGCTGCGACGCCCGCGGCGCGGCCAACGCCGAGAACCTCCAGCGCCAGCAGGACAAAATCGTTGCCGCCATCACCAAGTCCGGCGCCGACGTCGTGTCCCTGATGGAAATCGAGAACTCAGCGCAGTTCGGCAAGAGCCGCGACGACGCCCTGGCCAAGCTGGTTGACGCCCTGAACATCGCCACGCCGGGGATCTGGGACTACGTCCGCACTCCCGCCAACGCACCCCCGCTGGCTGACGAGGACATGATCCGCACCGCCTTTATCTTCAAGAAGTCCGCAGCGGAGCCGGTGGGCGAGTCCATCATCCACAACGACACCGTCGCGTTCGCGAATGCCCGCAAGCCGCTGGCCCAGGTCTTCAAGCCGGTTGGCGCGGCCGATGACAAGAAGTTCATCGCGATCGCCAACCACTTCAAATCCAAGGGCTCCGCCGCCACCCCGGAGGACACCGACAAGGGCCAGGGCGCCTCGAACCTCGCCCGCACCGCGCAGGCCCAGTCCCTCCTCGCGTTCTCCAACGAGCTGCAGACCGCCAAGGGCACCGACAAGGTCTTCCTGATCGGCGACTTCAACGCCTACGCCAAGGAAGACCCGATCAACGTCTTCACGGCCGCCGGTTACGTCAACCAGGACGAAAAGGCCCGGAACGCCGATGGCTCCGCGAAGCACTCCTACCTCTTCGGCGGCCTGGTGGGCTCACTGGACCACATCCTCGCCTCACCGGGCGCCAACGCCGTCGTCACCGGCGCGGACATCTGGAATATCAACTCCGTGGAGTCCGTGGCGCTGGAGTACAGCCGCTACAACAACAACGTGACCGACTACTACGCTCCGGACCAGTTCCGGGCCAGCGACCACGATCCGGTGGTGGTGGGGCTTGATCTGCCGGCCACTCCCGCCAGCGTTGAGCTGAACTTCCTGGGCATCAACGACTTCCACGGCCGTATCGATTCCAACACCGTGTTCTTTGCGGGAACCATCGAGAAGCTGCGGGCCGCGGCTGCCCCCGGCGCCACGGCATTCCTCTCCGCCGGCGACAACATCGGCGCCTCGCTGTTCGCCTCGGCCGTTGCCAAGGACCAGCCGACCATCGACGTGCTGAACGCCCTGGAGCTGCGGACCTCCGCCGTGGGCAACCACGAGTTCGACGGCGGCTGGGCCGACCTGCGCGACCGCGTCATCGCGGGCGGCAGCAACGCCAAGTTCCCGTACCTGGGCGCCAACGTCTACCAGAAGGGCACCACCGAGCCTGTCCTGCCGGAGTACACCGTGCTGGACATGAACGGCATCAAGGTCGCCGTGATCGGCACTGTCACGCAGGAAACGCCGTCACTGGTCACCCCTGCCGGCATCGCCGACCTCGAGTTCGGCGACCCCGTCGACGCCATCAACCGCGTCGCCGCGAAGATCAAGGCGGACAACCTGGCCGACGTCATCATCGTGGAAAACCACGACGGCGCCGGTTCCGGTGTTCCCGAAGGCTCCACCCTGGAGCAGGAAGTCGCCGCCGGCGGCCCCTTCGCCAAGATGGTCACCGACGTCACCCCGGATGTAGCCGCGATCTTCAACGGCCACACCCACAAGCAGTACGCATGGGACGCCCCGGTCCCCGGCGCTGAGGGCAAGACCCGCCCGATCGTCCAGACCGGAAACTACGGCGAGTTCATCGGCCAGATCCGTCTCACCATCGACACGGCAACCAAGGCGGTCACCGGCTACACGGCCGGCAACGTCAAGCGCACCACCTCGGCTGACCAGCCGGCGGCCGACCTCGTGGCCAACTACCCGCGGGTCGCCGCCGTCAAGACCATCGTGGACAAGGCCGTGGCCGACGCAGCAGTGGTCGGCAACCAGCCTGTCGGTTCGGTGACGGCCGATATCACCACCGCGTTCACCCCGGCCACCGCCACCACCCCGGCCACCCGCGACGACCGTGCCAGCGAGTCCACCCTGGGCAACCTGGTCGCGGACTCCCTGGTGGATTCACTGCAGACCCCGGAACTGGGTGGCGCCGAGATCGGCGTCGTCAACCCGGGCGGTCTGCGCAACGAGCTGTACTACGCGCCGGACGGGACCATCACCTACGCCGAGGCCAACGCGGTCCTGCCGTTCGTGAACAACCTGTGGACCACCTCGCTGACCGGCGAGCAGTTCAAGACGCTCCTGGAGCAGCAGTGGCAGACCAACCCGGACGGCACGGTTCCCAGCCGCGCCTACCAGCAGCTGGGCCTGTCCAAGAACGTCAACTACACCTACGACGCCGCCCGCGCCGCCGGTGACCGGATCACCTCGATCCGGGTCAACGGCAAGCTGATCGACCCGGCGCAGTCCTACCGGATCGGCACGTTCAGCTTCCTGGCAACTGGGGGCGACAACTTCCGCATCTTCACATCCGGCACCGGAACCAAGGACTCCGGACTGGTGGACCGCGACGCGTGGATCAAGTACCTGCAGGCGCACAACCCGGTCTCACCGGACTTCGCCCGCCGCTCGGTCGCCGTGGTCAACACCACGGCCGCCGAGGTCAAGAGCGGGGAGGCCATCACCCTGGCGGTCTCCAAGCTGGACCTCACCTCGCTGGGCAGCCCGGTGAACACCTCGCTGCGCGCCGAGTTCACGGACGCGAACGGCACCGTCACTGCACTGGGAACGGTTCCGGTTTCCTCCGGCGCCGCGGCGGTGGACCTGACGGTTCCGGCCGGCGCCGCAGCGGGCCCGGGCACCCTGGTGCTCACCGCCGCCGAATCCGGCACCGTGGTGAAGGCGGCCGTCCTGGTCGCAGCCAGCGTTCCGGTCCCGCCGACGTGCACCGCGCCGGTCAAGCCGCAGCGGCCCGCGGACCTCGTGGGCCAGGCGGCCTACGGCGCGGCAATGGCAGCGTACCGCCACTGCCTCAAGGGCTAGCAGGCCCCGCAGCCCCGCACCAGTGAGCATGCCCTCCCCCGGGCCGCAGCAGTGGACATATGGCCCATATGTCCACTGCTCAGCCGGGACGGAGGGCATGCTCATTTTCTGCATGCGGGAAAGGGAGTGCATGCCCAGTCATCGTGGGCGGGAGGAGGGCATGCTCATTTTTTGGGCGTGCTAGACGGGCGTGCCGGCTGTGCCCGGCTACCGCCCGAGGATGGCCCGGGCGATTTCGTCGGCGTCCCGCAGCGTGCGCTGGCCGCTGCGGTACACCGGTCCGCTCTTCGGCCGGGCCTCGGCCGCGATGGCGGTACCCCACTGCACGGCGGACAGCTGCAGCCCCAGGACATACAGGCCTTCGGTCACCGAGCCGTTCGCCCCCAGCGGCCGGTAAGGATGCGGTGTCACGTCCAGACCCGAGGTGGGCACCGGGGCTCCCTCGACCGTCATCATGAGCCGGGGGCGGACCAGGCCTTCGGCCAGCAGCTGCTCCAGCAGGGGCGACTCGTTGACCGCAACCCGGTTGGCCGGCGCCAGCGCCTCGATCATGGCCCCGGCCCGCACAGTCTCCCCGCCGCCGTCGTCCGTGTTGTTCCCCACCCAGGGCGAGACGGCCGTGAAGGTCCCCTCCTTGCGGTCCACGCCGAATTTCGGGTCCGGCCCGACGAACCGCACGACGCCGGCGCTGACCAGGGCCGCGAGCTGTTCGGCGCGCAGCGCGGGAGGCCCGCTGGCGAGGCCTTCCACAAAGGATTCGAACCAGCCGCGGAGCCCGGCGACCCACGACGCGTCGGTGATCCCGCCGTCCGCGACCGCCGTTTTCAGCACCGCCCGGCCGTGGTGCAGCGCGCCGATGGTCATCTTCACCGGGTCCGCCTCCCCCAGCGCGGAGCGCCGGGCGTCGTCGAGCAGATAGTCGACGACGGCGGCGTCGAGTTCGGCGCGGGAGTCGAACGAGCGCCCGGCCAGCGGAGCCGCGAGCCCCAGCAGGTCCAGCCGGTGGGCGGGGCGGAGGTGCACGTCCAGGACGGCGTCCACCAGGTCTTCCCATTTCGCGGTGGAGTGCGCATGCGGGTGCAGGGCCTCCTCCAGCGCCTTCAGGAACTCCTTGGGCTCCGTCAGGATGGCGCCGGGCTGCGAGCGCGCCAGCGTGGAGTAGTAGGCCCAGAGCGCGTCGCGGTGCAGGAGGGGCCAGAGGTCGTGGTCGAAGGCCGGCCGGATTCCTGCCTCCGCGAATTTCGCCACGGCGCCTTCGGTGCAGTATCTCAGCGTCACGGCCTCGGGGTAGTAGCCGGCCAGGGTCGCCTTGGCCCGGTACGGGGTGCCGCGCCGGGACGCGGCAATGATGAGCGGCTCACGGCCGGAAGGAAGGTAGCCGAGTCGGCCGTCTTCGCCGGGCAGGAACCGCCCGCCGCGGCCTTCGGTCAGCTGGCCCATCGCATCGAAGAAGTTCAGGCCCATGCCGCGCACCAGCACCGGCTTGACGGCCGGCACCTGGGACCAGTCGACGTCGGCCGGGGCCGCCGGGGGCAGGTACAGCAGCCCGAATTCCTCCGCCGCGGCCCGGAGCTCGCGCTGTTCGGGGTTGAGCCGCGATTCGAGGTGGCCGAGGGCGAGCACCACGGAATCGACGGTGAGGACCGCGCCGCCGGCCAGTCCGACGTCGAACCTCACCGGGCCGTCGTCGCGCCCGGCCCCGGTGGCGGCGGCGTGGCGGACCGACGTCGCCGTCGTGGTGTGGAATGTGACCGTGGCGCCGGCGGGAAGGCGGGACAGCAGCTCCTCCAGGGTCGAGCGCAGGTAGCGCCCGTACAGGGCCCGGCTGGGGAAGTCGGCCGAGCCCAGCCCGGCGAGTTCGGCGCGTTCCTCGGCGGTAAGGGAGGGGTGCGGCCGGTCCTGCTGCAGTTCACGCCAGCGGTCGAAGGTGTGGCCGGCGAGCGGCTGCGCGAGGTCCGGCTCCTCAGGGATGACCGTGGGGTAGAACGACTGCGTGTTCATCAGGTAGAGCCGGGACTGGCCGGGCTGCCAGACGTGTCCCGGCCCGGCCGGATAGGGGTCGATCACATCGATGTGCAGGGTGGCGCCGGGCCCGGCCGGCACCCAGTTCGCCAGCAGCCGCTCCAGCACGCTCGTGCCCCGGGGACCGGCGCCGATCACTGCCGTCCGGATGCTCTGCGATATGCCCACGGCATCCAGCGTATCCGCAACCGGCCCGCCGCCCGGACCGGGCCGGCGCACCCGCCGCCCGTTCCGCCGGGCTTCGGCATGACTTGCTACTGGCACGCAGATGTTGCTTGGATGGAAAAATGACCACCTCCGCAGCTGCTCCCCCTCCCGCGTCCGGCCCCTCCGCCGCGACCACCGCGCCCGCCGCCTCCGCCGCGTCCGCCGCCGAGGAAACCGCCCCCGAACCCGTTGACGAGAACATCTGGCTTGAGGAGATCTACGGCGAGGAACAGCTGGCCTGGGTCCGGGAGCAGAACGCCCGGACCGAGGAGCTGCTGGAGGACGCCGAATACGCCGCGCTGGAAGGCAGCATCCTCGAGGTGCTGGACTCCACCGACAGGATCGCCATGGTGGGCAAGCACGGCGAGTGGTACTACAACTTCTGGAAAGACCGGGACAACCCCAAGGGACTGTGGCGCCGGACCAGCTGGGACAGCTACCGCGGCGGCGCTCCGGAGTGGGACCTCCTGCTCGATGTGGACGCGCTGGCCGCGGCGGAAGGCCAGGAGTGGGTCTTCCACGGCGCCAACTTCCTCCGCCCGGCCGCGGGTGAGCCGCACCGGCGGGCGCTGCTGGCGCTCTCCCCCGACGGCGGCGACGCGAACCGTTACCGCGAGTTCGACGTCGAATCCCGCAGCTTCGTGGACCCGGCCGCCGGCGGCTTCGACCTGCCCACAGCGAAGGGCAACGCCTCCTGGCTGGACGCCGACACCCTGCTGGTCTCCTCCACGGCCGAGGGGCTGCCCGCCACCACGTCCTCCTACGCCCGCACCGGCGTCAAGCTGAGCCGCGGCGGAACCCTGGCCACGGCGGAACGGCTGTTCGACATCCCCGAGGACCACATGATGGCCCTCGTGGCGCACGACTCCACGCCGGGGTTCGAGCGGACCTTTGCCGTGGACTGGATCAGCTTCTTTGAGCGGACGACGTCGGTGCTGCGCGAGGGCCGGTGGGTGCAGATCGACGTCCCCACCGACGTGAATCTCAGCTCGCACCGCGGCTGGCTGCTGTTCCGGCCGCAGAAGGACTGGACCGCCGGCGGAACCACCTACCCCGCAGGATCCCTGCTCGCGGCCGACTTCGAGGCCTACCTTGCCGGCGGACGGGACCTGTCCGCGCTGTTCACCCCGGACGAGCACACCTCCCTGCAGTCCTGGAGCTGGACCCGGGATTTCCTGCTCCTGAACCTGCTGCGCGACGTCTCCTCGGAGATCCGGGTCCTTGATCCGTCACAGCCCGGGACGGACACGGCCTGGGCCTCCACTGTGCTGGATGCCTGCCCGCCGCTGCACGACGTCAACGCCTACGCCGTCGACGACGAGGACACCGCCGTTGGCACGGACGATGACACGGACGATGACGGGACCGACGGCGCCGAACCGGTAGCCGAGGAGGAGGCCCCCGGCGCGGGGAACGACTTCTGGCTCGTGGCGACCGGATTCACCACGCCGACCACCCTCACCCGCGGCACCCTCAAGCGCACCGCCCCGGGCGGCGTGGACAGCACGCACGAGGTGGTCCGGTCCTCGCCGTCGTTCTTCAACGACGACGCCTACGAGGTCCAGCAGCACTTTGCCGTGTCCAAGGACGGCACCCGCGTGCCGTACTTCCAGGTGGCGGCCAGGGACCTCGTGCTGGACGGCCAGAACCCCACCCAGCTCTCCGGCTACGGCGGCTTCGAGATCTCCCGGACCCCCGCCTACAGCGGCGCCATCGGCCGCGCGTGGCTGGAGCGCCGGACCGCGGAATCCGCCGGGCACTTGGGCGATGCCCCGCACACCCGCGGCGGGGTCTACGTGGTGGCCAACATCCGCGGCGGCGGCGAATACGGCCCCGCGTGGCACCGCGCGGCCCTGCAGGACAAGCGGCACCGGGCCTACGAGGATTTCGCCGCCGTGGCCGCAGACCTGATCTCCCGCGGCGTGACCTCCCGCGAGCGGCTCGGCTGCGTGGGCGGATCCAACGGCGGACTGCTGGTCGGCAACATGCTCACCACGTATCCGGAGCTGTTCGGGGCCGTCTCCTGCGGCGTCCCGCTGCTGGACATGCGCCGCTACACCAAGCTGTCCGCCGGGTACTCCTGGATTGCCGAATACGGCGACCCCGATGTGCCCGAACAGTGGGACTTCATCAGGACGTTCTCCCCGTACCACCTGCTCCGGGACGGGGTGGACTACCCGGAGACGTTCATCTGGACGGCCACCTCCGATGACCGTGTGGGCCCGGTGCAGGCGCGCAAGATGGCCGCCCGGATGCAGGCGATGGGCATCCCCAACGTCTGGT
This sequence comes from Arthrobacter sp., assembly GCA_036390955.1. Lineage (GTDB taxonomy): Bacteria > Actinomycetota > Actinomycetes > Actinomycetales > Micrococcaceae > Arthrobacter. Next base: position 366 of record DASWAW010000538.1, on the reverse strand, counting down.
TCCACGAGGCGCTGGAAGGCGGCCACGCGGGCGCCTCGGACAACCGCCAGGCTGCGGCCCTGCAGAGCCGCAGCCAGCACTTCCTCTGGCGTGCGCTGGCCGGCCGAAGCTCCTGACCCGGATCCCCCACCCCCGTGAGCAACGCGGGGTCACTCCGCGCCCATGCGCGGGCCCGACATGGGCCGGAAATGACCCCGCGTTGCTCGTTTTGCACTGCATGGCTCCTTCTGCGTATCCTTGGTTGGCTAGTTAATAGCAATTGGAGACGTGCCAGAGCGGCCGAATGGGCTTCACTGCTAATGAAGTGTGGGGCACAACTCCACCGGGGGTTCAAATCCCCCCGTCTCCGCGTTTGGCCCCGGTCCC
>DASWAW010000537.1:0-2943 GCA_036390955.1 Arthrobacter sp. | reverse complement strand
GCTGCCGATCCTGACCTCGATGATCCACATGGCCCGCAGCCTGGGCCTGAAGATCACGGCCGAGGGCATCGAGACCCCGGAACAGGCCCGCTACCTGATCGCCCACGGCTGCGATGCCCTGCAGGGCTTCCTCTTCTCCCGCCCGGAGCCGGAGCACCGCCGGGAGCTGGGCATCCGGAACACCGCCGCCGCCGTTGCCGCGCTGGCCGGGGCTTCCCGACCGGGATAACCGCAGGCCCGGGCCGGGCATCTTCTTGGGCGCGGCACCGTGCGGATCGCACCGCAACCGGCAACTGCGCATATGCTTCAGGAAGCGCAGCCCGCCTTGTTCTCCGCAACGGCGGCTGCCACCCGTATCCTTCGGCTTGGGGCTGGCAAACATCATGGAATCAGGACTCGCACACCTGCTGCTGGAGCACGGACCGGACCCGTTGCTGCTGCTCGATCCCGACGGGTCCATTTCCTTCCTGAACACCGCCGCGGAAAACCTCTTCGGCTACCCCCGCTCGCAGCTGCTGGGCACCGACTCCGGCCTGCTCCTGGCCGAGGCGTCCCGTCCGGGCTTCCACTCCCTCCTCGCCGGACTCGGCAGCGCCACACCCCGCCCCGGCCAGCCCTTCGCCGGTTCCGGGCGCCGCGCCGACGGCACCGAAGTCCCGGTGGAAATCACCTGCTCGCTGCTGCCCTCCGGCGCCGCGGCCGGCTCGCCCGCGCCGTCGGTCGCGCTCTCGGTCCGCAGCGCCGGCCGCCGCACGGAGCCGGCCCAGCCGTACGACGACGGCACAACAGCGGGCGGGGCCGCGCCCCGCCGCCGTGCTTCAGCCCCGCCAACGGCCGCTCCCGCCGCCTTCGCCGAACACGACGACCGGCTCCGGGCCGGCGTCCTGCGCGACGCGTTGACCGCGCTGCCCAACGGCACGCTGTTCAACGAGCGCCTCGCCGCGGCGCTGCGCCGTCCGGACCCGGTGGACGTGCTGCTGCTGAACCTCGATGACTTCAAGAACCTCAGCGACATGCTGGGCCGGTCCTCCGCGGACGAGCTGCTGGTGGAGGTTGCGCGCCGGCTGCGCAACTGCGTGCGGCCGCATGACACCGTGGCCCGCCTCGGCGGCGACGAATTCGCGGTGCTGCTGACCGAGTGTCTCAACGCGGACGCAGTCGCCACCCGGATCTCCGCGTCGCTGCACGAGCCGCTGCGCGTCGGCGGCTCCGCGGTCCGGCCCGGCCTCAGCATGGGGCTGGCCTCCCGGACCGCCGGAACGCCCGACGGCGCGGAACTGCTGCGGCAGGCCGATGCCGCCATGACCGCCGCGAAGCAGGCAGCCTGGGCGGCCGGCTCGTGGCTGCGGTTCCGGCCGGGCATGCTGGGCACGGACGCCCGCGGCACCGGGACCGGGCTGCGGCGGGCGGTGGAACTGGGGCAGATTTCGGTCCATTTCCAGCCGGTGGTGTCTCCGGCCCAACGTGCGGTGGTGCAGTTCGAGGCGTTCGCACGCTGGGAAGACCACGGCCGGGTGGCGTCGCCCCGGGAGTTCCTGCCGGCCGCCGAGCAGAGCGGCCTGATCCCTGAAATCGGCGACGAGATCCTGCGCCGTGCCTGCAGCGAAATCCGGCCCTGGCTGGCCGCCGTCCCCGCCTGCAGCCTCGGGGTGAACGTCTCGGGCCTGCAGCTGCGCGAACCGGACTTCGCCACCCATGTGCTGGCGATCCTGGCGTCCGCCGGGGTGGAGCCGCGCCAGCTGATGCTGGAACTGACCGAGGGCGTCTTCTTCGACGCGGACTCGGACGCGTTGCGGCAGCTGCGCCGGCTCCGCGAAGCCGGGGTGCGGATCGCGATGGACTGCTTCGGGCCGGCCTACTCCTCGCTGGACCGGCTGGCGGACCTGCCGCTGGACAAGCTCAAGATCGACCGCTCCATGGTGGCGATGATCAGGACCGGCCGGGAACAGCTGCCGTTTTTCGACACCGTGATCAATGCCGCCCACGCCCTGGATCTGTTGGTCACGGCCGAGGGCATCGAGACCCCGGCGCAGGCCGCGTATCTGATGGACCGCGGCTGCGATTCCCTGCAGGGCTACCTGTTCGCCACGCCGGCCCCGGCCGGCGGCCTGGCCGGGGCGATGGAAACGGCGCTCACCGCGCTCGGCACGGTCGACGCCGCGCGGTAGCCGCCGGCGCCGCGCGGTAGCCTCTGGTGCAGCACCAGCCGGGAACTCCCGGCTGGTGGCGCTTCTGCTGCCGGCTGCTGCGGGCTACGGCCGGTGGTCGAGCTCGCCGAGGTCCGCGCCCACCATGGCCGCGCTGCGCTCCCACAGCCCCCGCGCGAGCTCAGGGCTGTACGCCAGCTTGTTGGCCTGCGCCAGCGCCCGCTTCGCGTAGTAGGCGCCGGAGATCCAGTCCTGCCCCGGGGTGGCCGTGGCGAGCCACACCAGCGTGTCCGCGCCCTGCTCGGGGCTGAGCATGAACCTGTTGAGGAAGCTGCGGTAGAGGAACCGGAACGGGCTGGTGGTGTCCGCGGCGAAGTTGGTGGCCACCACGCCGGGGTGGAACGCCGCCGTCGAGATGCCCGCCGCCTGGTAGCGGTTGTTCAGCTCGGCGGTGAAGAGGATGTTCGCCAGCTTGGCGTTGCCGTAGGCGAGGTTGGCGGAGTACTTGTCCGCCGTCTCGAGGTCGTTGAGGTCCAGCTTGCCGTACAGCGAGTTCGCCGCGCTGGAGGTGTTGATGACGGTGGCGCCGCTGGCGGTGAGCACGTCCATCAGCTCAGTGGTGAGCAGGAAGGGGGCCAGGTGGTTGATCTGGAACGTCTTCTCATGGCCGTCCACGGTGAGCCCGCGCTGGCCCATGATGCCGCCGGCGTTGTTGGCCAGGACATCGATCCGCGGGTACTTCTCCCTCAGCTGCGCGGCGAGTTGGCGCACCTGTGCCAACTCCGCGAAGTCGCTG
>DASWAW010000536.1:0-15903 GCA_036390955.1 Arthrobacter sp. | reverse complement strand
CGGAACATCCGGAACCGCACCCTCCCGTCGTCGTCCTGGCGCCCGGTTTTCCGGCGCAGTGGCGGCCTACCCTGCGAACTCCGCCACTGCGGCCCGGCTTCCGCCCCGGCTGAGGACCCGGACCTCCACCAGCAGGCCGGCCACAAACACGACGGGGACGGCCGCCAGGAGCGCCACGGCGGTTTCGGCGCTGCCGCCGATGAGGGAGGTGAAGTTGCTGACCACCAGGTAGAGCACCCAGGCCAGGAGCCCCGTGGCCAGCACCGGCGCCACGAGCGTCTGCCAGTACTGCCCGGAGACCCGTTCGCGCCGGAAATATGCGACGACGGCAAGGGAGGACAGCATGTACAGCACCAGCAGTGCCGCAACAGCCAGCCCGCTGAACCAGGAGAACAGCGTCAGGACCGGGTCCATCGCGAGCAGTGCGAAGGGCGCCACCAGCAGCAGGGCAATGCCGGTCTGGATGCGGGCAGCCACCGCCGGCGCCCGGTGCTTGTTGGTCCGCGCGACGACGGCGGGCAGGGACCCGCGGAGCGCCAGCGAATGCAGGTAGCGGTTGATGCCGTTGTGGAAGGCGATGATGCCGGCCAGCAGGGACGTCACGAGCAGGATGCCGGTGGTGACCCCTGCCCACGGCCCGAACAGCTCCACCATGGGCGTGAGCACGAATGCTGTGGAATCGCCGGATTCCAGGGCCGCCCCGGCCGCCCCGACGACCTGCGACGGGCCGTAGTAGCTGACCAGCATCCAGGAGATGAAGGAGAAGAAGACGGCGATGACGCCCACGGACAGGTAGGTGGCCCGGGCCACGGTCCGCTGCGCGTCCTTGGCCTCAGCCGAATAGATGGCGGTGGATTCGAATCCGAACATGGAAGCCACGGCGAACATGATGGCCACTCCGGGGGCGCCGCTGGCGATCGCCTCGGGTGAGAAGGACGCGGCGATGCTGAGCCCTTCCGGTCCCCCGCCCCGGAACAGCACCGTCAGCCCGAACATCAGCAGAATGGCGACCTCCAGGCCCACGAGAAGCGCCAGCACCCGGGCGCCGAGTTCGATGTTCAGTGAACCCAGGATCTGCACGCCGGCCATGGTCACCACGGCCAGCAGCCACCAGGGGACGCTGATTCCGGCGCTGCCGAGGAGGCCGGAGAAAGCCGCGCCGTAGAGGCCGTACATGGCAGCCTGCACGGTGCTGTAGGCCAGCAGCGCCAGCCACGCGGCGCCGGCGCCGATCTTCCGCCCGAACGCCGCCGTGACGTACGCGTAGAAGGCGCCGTTGGCCTGGATCTTCCGGCTCATGGCAACAAAACCCACCGCGAAAATCACGATGACAATGCCGACCACCAGGTAGGCGCCGGGAGCTCCGGGGCCGTTGCCGAGCGCCGCGGCCAGCGGGGACGCCCCGACGATTCCGGTCAGCGGCGCCTGGGCGGAAAGAACAAAGAACAGAATGCCCATGACACCGACGCTGCCGGCACGCAGGGCAGTGGAGTGCTCGTGCCGGGGAGTTGTTTCTGCGGTCCGGGACTCGGAATTTGAAATACTCATTGGATCCTTCTTAACGGTCATGAGTGCTGGGTCAGTGGTGCATGGCACCGTGCAAACCAGCATGGCAGCGGCCCCGTGTCCGGCTCTTGTCGATCAGTGACCGTTTGTTGTAGCTGAGCGCAGCGACGCCTTTTCCGCCGGTCCTTGTTCCCCATGAACCCTGTTCCCCTGTTGAACCTTGCCGTCATCGTTCGCTCGTCGTCAAGAGTCGTTCCCGCAGAGACAAGCCTCCCGGCTTCCGCCGGAGGACGCTTGTAGCAGCGTCTTCAGGCCGCAGGCCCGAAGACGGATCACCAGCTGCGCAGTATCTACTCGAAGTGGAGTACCGATGGAAACCTACGATGCCCTTCTCGCCGCCATCACGCCGTCGTCCGGCCTGACCCGCACGATTCTTGACCCGGCCACGGGCGAGCCCGTGGGGGAAGCACCGGTTCATGACGTGGCGGATCTGGAGCGCGCCATCACCGCCGCCGCCGACGCGCAGCCGGCCTGGGCCGCGCTGGGTCATGACGCCCGCAGCGCTGCACTGCTCCGGGCCGCCGACGCCGTCGACCGCTCCGCCGAGGAACTCGCCCGGCTCCTCTCCCGCGAGCAGGGCAAGCCGCTGAACGGCCCCAACGCCCGCTTCGAAGTGGGCGCCTGCTCGGCCTGGCTGCGCGCCACGGCCGTCACCGGGCTGGAGCCGGAAACCGTGGTCGACGACGGCGAGACCCACGCCGTCGTCCACTACCGGCCGATCGGCGTCGTCGGTGCGATCGGGCCGTGGAACTGGCCCATGATGATCAGCGTCTGGCAAATCGCCCCCGCCCTGCGGATGGGCAACGCCGTGGTGGTCAAACCCTCCGAATACACCCCGCTCAGCGTCCTGGCGCTGGTCAGCGTCCTGAACCAGGAACTGCCCGAGGGCCTTCTGTCCGTCGTTTCCGGCGGACGCGAGGTCGGCGCCCGCCTGGCCGAGCACCCGGCCATCGGCAAGATCATGTTCACCGGCTCCACCGCCACCGGCAAGGCGATCATCCGTTCCTCCGCCGGAACCGTCAAACGGCTCACCCTCGAGCTCGGCGGCAACGACGCCGGCATCGTCCTCCCCGACGCCGACCCCAAGGCGATCGCGGAAGGCCTGTTCTGGGGTGCGTTCATCAACACCGGGCAGACCTGCGCCGCGCTCAAGCGGCTGTACGTCCACGACGACATCTACGAGGCGGTCTGCACGGAACTCGCCGCTGTCGCTGCGGCCATGCCGATGGGCGTCGGACTCGACGAGGCGAACGTCCTGGGCCCGCTGCAGAACAGGCAGCAGTTCGACATCGTGGCCCGGCTCGTCAATGCGGCCCGCGACTCCGGCGCCCGGATCCTGCTGGGAGGCAACCCGGAGGCAGACCAGCCGGGCCACTTCTACCCCACCACGCTCGTGGCCGACATCGACAATGACAACCCCCTCGTCGCCGAGGAACAGTTCGGCCCGGCCCTGCCGATCATCCGGTACAGCACCGTCGATGAGGCCGTGGCCATGGCCAACGCCCTCGACGTCGGCCTGGGCGCCTCCGTCTGGTCGGCAGACCCGGCCGCGGCCCGTGAGGTCGCGGCCCGGATCGAGGCCGGAACGGTGTGGATCAACAAACACGGGGCCGTGGACCCCCGCGTTCCGTTCGGCGGGGCCAAGCAGTCCGGCTACGGACTTGAATTCGGCGTCGAAGGCCTCAAGGCCCTCGGTGTCCCGCAGGTGATCAACGGCTGACGCCGCAACACGGGGGGCCCGATGGGTGAGGGCCGGCGCCGGTGGGCGCCGGCCCTCACCCCTGCGCGGACCTGCACGCTACGCGAAGCTGGGCACCTGCAACCCGGGCGAAGCTGGGCACGTACAACCGCCCCGACGTCGTCACCATGGTGCCATGTGCCTTGATAGGCATAAGCTATAAGCGCTCCAGCGCAGCAGCGGTCATTCCGCCCGGTCCGGCATTTTGACCTCGCCGGAGGCCCCAGGACCGAACCGGCGAAGGAGCTGGCGTGGACACACGGAAGCTGAAGTACTTTCTGGCCGTCGTTGACCACGACGGCTTCGGCCGGGCAGCAGAACACCTGCTCATCGCCCAGCCCTCCCTCTCCCAGACCATCGCCGGCCTTGAGAAGGACCTCGGGGTGCCGCTGTTCCACCGCATCGGGCGCCGGGCAGTTCTGAGCGAGGCCGGCAGGGAACTCATCGGACCGGCACGGCTGGTAATGCGCGACCTCGACGCGGCGCAGTCCGCGGTACAGGCGCTGCGGGGCGTGCGCAGCGGCCGGCTGGACATCATCACCATGCCCTCCCCCGGAATCGAACCGCTCACATCGATGATCGCCGCCTTCACGGAACTGCATCCCTCGGTGCGCCTCAATGTCGGTGCCGCGTTCACGCCCGAGGAAGTCATCGAATCCGTCCGCACGGGCAGCACCGAGATCGGCCTGGCCGGGTCCTCGTCGCCGATCCGGGTGCCCGGTGTCCAGGTCCTGGATCTGGAGCGCCAGCCGCTGATCCTCATCGTGAATCCCCAGGCCGACACCTTCAGCCCCGGGACGGCCATCCAGCGGGAGGACCTGGCCGGGCACCGGCTGGTTGCCAGCCAGCGCGGATCACTGATGCGCTGGCTCGTCGACGATGCGCTCGCCCATGGCGTCAACACCGAAATCGTCGTGGAGGTGGCGCACCGGACCTCGATCCTTCCGCTGGTGCTGGCCGGCGTCGGACACGCCGTGATGCCGTCCTCGTGGGCGCCGACCGCCCACAAGGCCGGGCTGCGCACCCTGCTGATCGAGCCGGTGTCCCACCTGGACGTGGCGCTCCTGAGCAGGAAGGACGACCTTACTCCGGCCGCCAGGGCATTCCTGCACGTGGCGGAGCACCATGTGGCGTCCAACCACGAACCAACGGGCGCGCCGGCCTGATCAATAGGCTGAACCTATTTGCCGTATCGAATCTTGGTCTTGGACGGCAGGTGGCACCGGACCGTCTACTTGAAGAGGACAAGCAGCGTGACGCTGCTAACACACTCAACGAGGAGGTAGGCACATGAGCGCCACCCAGAAATTCAGCATCGCTTCAATCCCGGCCGACGGCGTCGGCAAGGAGGTCGTCTCCGCGGGCCGCCGCGTCCTGGACGCCGTCGCCGGGAACTCCGGCGGCAAGGTCGCCTTCGAGTGGACCGAGTTCCCCTGGGGCTGCGGCTACTACGAAAAGACTGGCCAGATGATGGACCCCAACGGCCTGGAAACCCTGAAGAACTTCGACGCCATCTTCTTCGGCGCCGTCGGCTGGGAGAACGTCCCGGACCACGTCAGCCTCTGGGGCCTGCGGCTGAACATCACCCAGAACTTCGACCAGTGGGCCAACATCCGCCCGGTGAAATTCCTCCCCGGGATCCAGTCCCCCCTCCGCAAAGCCGACCACACCGAACTCGACTGGATCGTTGTCCGCGAAAACAGCGAAGGCGAATACGCCGGCCTCGGCGGCCGCAACCTCAGCGGCCGCGGCCCCGGCAACGAGGTCGCACTGCAGACCGCACTGTTCACCGAAAAAGGCTGTGAGCGCATCATGCGCTTCGCCTTCGACTTGGCCCGGACCCGCACGGTCAAGAAGGTCTCCTCCGTCACCAAGTCCAACGCCCAGCAGTACGGCATGGTTCTCTGGGACGAAACCTTCCAGCGAGTGGCCCTCGACTATCCCGATGTGACGACCGAAAGTGTCCTCGTAGACGCAATGAGCGCCAAGTTCATCCTGCACCCCGAAGACCTTTCCGTCGTCGTCGCCTCTAACCTGAACGCCGACATCCTCTCGGACCTCGGCTCCGCGCTAGCCGGAAGCCTCGGCCTGGCCGCCAGTGCGAACCTGAACCCGGAGCGCCGCTTCCCCAGCATGTTTGAACCGGTCCACGGCTCCGCCCCGGACATCGCGGGCAAGGGCATCAGCAACCCCATCGGTGCCATCGCCAGCGCCGCCCTGATGCTGGACCACTTCGGCCTGCACGCCGAAGCCCGCCTCGTCGAGGCCGCCATCGAGCAGACCACTGCCGCCGGATACCTGACCCGCGACGTCGGCGGCGATGCCAGCACCGATGACGTCACCGAGGCGATCATCGCGGCGCTGGCCCGCAGCCTGGCAGCCGTCTAGCCAGCACACGCGACCGGCCGGCACAGCCGGCGGTCAGCACAAATCCCGGAGTGGACGGCGGTGCACGACACCGCCGCCGTTCACTCCGTCATGCTCCCATTCATCCAGCACCACTCCAGCGACTTTCCACAACGAGGTAGGAATCATGGATCACATCATCCCCGGCGCAGCAGCGGCCGCCACGAAAGCGGCCCCTAAAACCCGCTGGTTCAGGCAGCTGTACTTCTGGGTACTAACAGGCATAGTCCTCGGTATTCTGGTGGGCTGGCTTGCGCCGGCCGCGGGAATCGCCCTGGAACCGATCGGCACCACCTTCGTCAATTCCATGAGAATGCTGATCGGCCCGATCGTCTTCCTGACCATCGTCGGCGGCATCGCCAGCGTCGCGGACCTCAAAAAGGTCGGCATGACCGGCCTGAAAGCCCTGACGTACTTCCAGATCGGCACCATCTTCGCCCTGCTCTTCGGCTTGGTCGCCATCAACATCTTCCGCCTCGGCGACGGCGTCAACGCCAACGCCAGCGCAATCAAGACCACGGAATCCGCGGCCAAGCTCATCGACGCCGGCGCCCACCAGGAATGGTGGCAGTTCCTGACCCACATCATCCCCACCAGCATCGTCGCGCCCTTCGTGGAGGGCGACATCCTGCAAATCATCTTCATTGCCGTGATCTTCGGCATCGCACTGAACGCCATGGGCAAAGTCGGCGCGCCCGTCCTGGACGGGGTCCAGCGCCTGACCGGGGTCATGTTCAAGATCCTGGGCTTCATCATGAAGGCCGCCCCGCTGGGCGCGTTCGGCGCGATGGCCTTCGCCGTCGGGAAGTACGGCGTGTCCTCGCTCTCCAGCATGGGCGGGCTGATTGTCCTCTTCTACGCGACCTCGATCCTCTTCGTCGTCGTGGTCCTGGGCTCCGTGATGGCGTTCCTGAAGCTGAACATCTTCAAGATGATCCGACACCTCAAGGAGGAGTATCTGCTCATCCTGGGCACCTCCACTGCCGAACCGGCACTGCCGGGCCTGATGCGCAAACTCGAGCATGCCGGGGTGAAGAAGGAGACCGTCGGGCTGGTCGTCCCCACCGGCTACAGCTTCAACCTCGACGGCGCCGCCATCTACCTGTCGCTGGCCGCCGTCTATATCGCCCAGGCCACCAACACGGAGTTGAGCATCGGCCAGCAACTGGGACTCATCGCCGTCATGCTGCTCACGTCCAAGGGCGCGGCCGGCGTCGCGGGCGGCGGCTTCATTGCCCTGACCGCCACCCTGGCCACGATCGGCACCATCCCGGCCGCCGGGATCATGCTTATCTTCGGCATCGACAAGTTCATGTCTGAATGCCGTGCCCTGGTGAACTTCACCGGCAACGCCGTCGCCACCCTGTTCATCGCCTGGTGGGACCGCACCCTGGATGCCGACCGTGCCCGCCGAGTGTTCAACGGCGAAACCGTGGAGCCCATGTCCGCCGAGGACCCCGTCCACCTGGACGAAGCCACCGAAATCGATGATGACCTGAGCGAATACGGCCACCCTGCACCCGCTGACGACCGCCGCCCCGCCTACTCGAAAACCGTCTGAGATGTGCACCGCCACCGCCCCGAAAACCGTCCGGACTCTCATCGCACCCGATAAATTCAAAGGCAGCCTTACCGCCGGCGAGGTAGCGGATGCCCTGGCCGCAGGGCTCCGCTCCGCCACCGGGGCGGCGGGCGGGACAGTCCACTGCGAGCTGCTTCCCCTGGCGGACGGAGGTGACGGCAGCGTCGACGCCGCCGTCGCCTCCGGCTTCGAGCGCCGCAGCTACACCGTCGCCGGACCCACGGGCCAGCACGTCCAGTCCAGCATCGCCTTTGACGGCGTCACCGCCGTCGTCGAGGTCGCCAACACGTGCGGCCTCGGGCTCCTGCCGCACGGACGGCTGGAGCCGCTGAACGCCTCAAGCCGCGGCTTCGGTGAGGCCATCCTGTTCGCCCTCAGCCTGAACCCGGCAAGGATCGTCATGGCCTTGGGCGGCAGTGCCAGCACGGACGGCGGCATGGGGATGCTGACCGCCCTTGGCTACAGCTTCCGCGACGCCGACGGCCGTCAGCTTTACGGATCCGGCAGCGAACTGGCCCGGATCCAGGCCGTCCACCGGTCTCCCCTCCCCGAACTGGCCGACACCGAACTCCTTGTCGCCAGCGACGTCCACAATCCCCTCCTCGGCGCCCAGGGCGCACCGGCCGTCTTCGGACCCCAGAAGGGCGCCGGACCCCGGGACATCGCGGCACTCGACCAAGGCCTGGAACATTTGGTTGCCAAAATGACGGAAGCCGGGTTCAGCGCCGCGGCACTGGCGGGGCATGCAGGCGCCGGAAGCGCCGGCGGCATCGGCTTTGCCTGCCTGCTGCTGGGGGCGACGCAGGTCTCCGGCGCCGATTACTTCCTGGACCTGCTGGACTTCAACACCCGCAAGGACAACTGCGACGTCGTCATCACCGGCGAAGGCAGCATCGACGAACAGACCCTCGCCGGGAAACTGCCCGCCGCCGTCGCACGCCGGTCAGGCCAGCGCCCGATCATCGCCGTCGCCGGCCGCTCCCTCCTCCCCCCGGAGCGGTGGTCCGAAATGGCGCTGACGCGGGTCTACACTCTGGCCGAGTACACCGATCAGGACTCCGCCAAGGACCCCGGGCTTTCCGCCGCCCTGCTCCATCGGATCGGGAAAGACATCGGCAGCAGCCTCCTGTAGCGGATCACCACCTGCTGCTGGGAGCAGAAACGCCCGTCCGGGGGTAACACGGGCGGGCGTTTTTGCTGCCGGTGGCGGCGGGCCGACGGCGGTGCCGTCGGGTCATCCGCCGATTCCGGTGACACCGACCATCACCGGGAAGATGCCGATGATGAGCAGTACACCGATGATGTCGAAGACCACCCCGGTGCGGATCATCCTCGCACCGGCAGACGCCCTACGACGCCCAGTCGGCGTCGTCGTACGGGCGGCCGCGGAAATGCGCGCGGAGGTACTCCCCCACCACGGCGGCACCCAGATCCCCGGCCTCGGGCGCGACGACGCGGCCGTCGACGCGCCGGGCCATCTTCTGGACGAACCGTTCCAGGCCCGGGTCGTCGCCGAGCCGGAAGAACGTGGCCTGCGTGCCGGCCCGCCCCAGGCGGTCCAGCTCGGCCACCGTGACGCGGATGGTCTCGGTGTCGGGGGGCCAGCAGAACCATGATTCGCCGTCGGCCAGCAGGTGCGCGGTAGGTTCGCCGTCGGTCACCACGAGGAGGACCGGCTGCATCGACGGGTGCTGGCGGAAGAAGCGCCCCGCGAGCAGCAAGCCGTGATGCAGATTGGTTCCCTGTTCCCGCAGAACCGGCAGGGCCGTCAGCTCGCCGATGTCCATGGACTGCGCGTAGCGCCCGAACGTGATCAGCTGCAACCGGTCCCCGCGGAACCGGGTTGAGATGAGGTGGTGCAGGGCGAGCGCGGTGCGTTTCATCGGCACCCAGCGGCCCTCGGCGGCCATCGAGAATGACACATCGACGAGCAGGACGACGGCGGCCTGGGTGCGCGCCTCTGTCTCCGTCACCTCGATGTCGCCTACCCCCAGGCGCACCCCGCGGCCCGGATCACCGCCGTCTGCCATCGTGCGGCGGATCGCGTTGGTGATGGTGCGCGTGACGTCCCACGGCTCGGCATCCCCGAACTCCCACTGACGGCTGGAGCCGGTCTGCTCGCCCGCCGCTCCGGCAACGCGCGTGTCGCGGCCCCCTTGCCGGCCGGACAATTGCTTGGCGGTGTCGCGCAACAGTGACCGGCCGAGCCGCCGCATGGCCTGCGGGGACAAGCTGAGGTCGCCGTCGGCGCCGCGCCGGAGGTACCCGCCGTCGTGCATCGCCCGTTCGATCTCCGCGAGGGTGCGGGCCGTCACGGCGGCATTTTGCCCGAGCTGGCGGGCGAGGGCATCCAGGTCCAGATCGTCCAGCCGCGACCCGTTATAGGACTGGGAGAGCTGTTCGGCCAGCTCGTCGAGTTCGGCCAGGTCCTGGAGCACCCCGGTGCCGTCGCCCAGCCCGAGTCCTTCCTGACCCTCGAAGCGTTCGGAGCCCGTCCAGTCCTCGCCGGGTCGCAGGGCGCGCAGGCTGTCGTCGAGCTGGCCGAGTTGGGCCATGAGCTCGGGCGAGCCGAAGGCCTGGGCGGACAGCTGCATCAATTCATCGCGCTGCTCCTGTGACATGGATTGCAGGAGCCGCTGGGCCGCGGCCGCGCGCTGGGCGAGGGCGTCCACCAGCTCCTCGACGGACTGCGGGTTCTCCGGGAAGAAGTGGCCGTGCCGGGCCATGAACTCCTGGAAGTCCGCGTCGGTGTCCTCGCCGCGGCGGTGTTTGCCGAGGAGCTCGTTGAGGTCGCGCAGCATTTCACTCACGGCCGCCCGGTCCTCGTCCGTGGCGTTCTCGAGCGCCTCCTTCATTCCGGCGAACCTCTGGTCGAGGACCTCCCGGCCCAGCAGGTCCTTGATCCGCTCGTAGGCTTCCCGCGCGGTGCTCGACTGCCAGTCGTAGGAGGCGAGTTCGTTGACCGCTGCCGCGGTGGACCGGGGCAGGTTCTGCAGCTGCATTTCCCGGAACGCGCGGTCGGTGTTGTCCATCATGGCGTCGCGGGCAAGCTGCTTGCGCTCCTCCAGCACCGCCGTGTCGAGCAGCTTCTGGACCTCGCTGAGTGTGCCGTCCAGCCGGTGGCGGCCCAGCAGTTCACTCCGCCGCTGCTGAACGCGGCCGGCGAGGTCGTCGAGGCCTTCCCGGTTCCGGCCGCCGCGGCGCAGGTATTCCTGCAGGGCGTGCCGGGGTGAGTAGCCAGCCATGACGTCCTCGGCGATCGCGTCGAGCGCCTCCGCCAGGTCCACCGGCGGGGCGAGCGGATCCGGTCCGCCCCGGTAGCGGCCGTATCTGGAGGACCGGTTGTGAATGCCCATGATGCTGCCTTCCCTGTCGCCGTTTCAAGCCCGGGGTCAACTGCTAGCCGTAGATGGTTTCCTCGTCGTCGGACTCCTTGGCGATCCGCCGGGCGAGGAACAGACCCTCCAAGGCGAGTTCGATTGCGGCGGCGCGCTGCCCGTCGTTTTTGGCGCCCAGGCGTGCGCCGATCGCATCGTAGAGACCTGATCCGTCCAGGGCCGGGAGGTTTGCGAGGAACTCCCGCGCGGTGATCTGTTCCCCGGTGGTCACGGTCGTGCCGTCGAGCGCCGCCACGAGTGGGCCGAGGTCCAGACCGTGGAAGTGCGCCCGCACGGCTTCAGCAGTGGCCGTGCGAAGGAGGTGATCGAGGATGGCTTGCTCACGGCCTTCCTCCCCGGATTCGAACTCAATCTTGCCGGTGAGGACTTCGACGGCGGCCTCCAGATCGACAATCCGTGCCACTGCCTCGTCCTCCCCGCGCATGCTTGCACGGCGCAGGGCCGCCGCGGCAACGGTTTCGGCGCCCGCGATGGAGAACCGCGCCGAAACGCCGGAAGTCTGGTTGATCGCCGGGGATTGCCGCAGCGCGCGGGTGTAGCGGGCCAGGATTTCGAGGATGACGGGCGGGACGTCGGCGACCAGACGGCCCTCCTGATGGATGACTGCGACCTCGTCGTCCAGCTCTATCGGATAGTGGGTGCGGATCTCGGCGCCGAAGCGGTCTTTCAGGGGCGTGATGATCCGGCCCCGGTTGGTGTAGTCCTCCGGGTTGGCGGAGGCGACGACGAGCACGTCGAGCGGCAGCCGCAGCACGTAGCCGCGGATCTGGATGTCGCGCTCCTCCATCACGTTGAGCATCGCGACCTGGATCCGCTCGGCGAGGTCGGGCAGTTCGTTGATGGCGATGATGCCGCGGTTGGAGCGCGGGACGAGGCCATAATGGATGGTTTCCGGGTCCCCGAGCCGGCGTCCCTCGGCCACCCGCATCGGATCGACGTCGCCGATGAGGTCGGCAACAGAGGTATCCGGCGTCGCGAGCTTCTCGACGTACCGTTCCGAGCGGTGGCGCCACGCCACGCGCAGCCGGTCCCCCTCCGTGAGTGCCTGGGCGCGGGAGTGCTCCGTGATCGGCTCGTACGGGTGCTCGTTCAGTTCCGATCCCTCGATCACCGGCGACCACTCGTCCAGCAGCCCGGCCAGGGTGCGGAGGAGCCGTGTCTTGCCCTGCCCCCGCTCGCCGAGCAGGACGACGTCGTGCCCGGCGATCAGGGCACGCTCAAGCTGGGGCAGGACGGTCCGGCTGAAACCGAACATCCCTGGCCACGGATCACGGCCGGCGGCGAGCGCGGCAATCAGGTTGCCGCGGATCTCGCGGCGCAGGTCCTTGTGGACATGCCCGGCTGCACGCAATTCACCAACGGTGAAGATATCAGGGCGATCACTCACCCCTCTAAGGTAGCCTCCGACGTGAAGTGAATCGAGGGAATTTCTCAAAATTCCGGCGCGCGGGCCCCCGGAACGTCCTACGCTGGGTGTTGATGAGTGCAGCACCGCCGTCGAAACCCTCGACACCACGTTCACCACAACCGGGTACCCTCCTGCTTCTGGTTCGCCACGGGGAGACACCCACCACGGGAACGGTCCTGCCCGGGCGGGCCCCGGGACTTCACCTGTCCCAGCGTGGCCGGGTCCAGGCCGAACGCATCGCGGAACGGCTCGCGGGACTTCGCCTCGACGGCGTCTACTCCTCGCCGCTGGAGCGCACCCTCGAGACTGCCGAACCCACGGCAGCCTCCACCGGGATCGGGGTGACCGAGGATGCCGGCCTGATCGAGTGCGACTTCGGCGAATGGACCGGGGCGGACCTCGCCGGGCTGGCGGGCCTGCCTGAGTGGCAGACGGTACAGCACAGCCCGTCAACCTTCCGGTTCCCGAACGGGGAGAGCTTCGCGGAGATGCAGGCCCGGATCGTCGGCGCGCTCGAGGTACTGCGTGCGGCGCACGACGGCGGCGTCGTCGTCTGCTTCTCCCACGCCGACCCGATCAAAGCGGCCGTGGCGCACGCCCTGGGCACGCACCTGGACCTCTT
This sequence comes from Arthrobacter sp., assembly GCA_036390955.1. Classification (GTDB taxonomy): domain Bacteria; phylum Actinomycetota; class Actinomycetes; order Actinomycetales; family Micrococcaceae; genus Arthrobacter. The sequence goes on along the minus strand of DASWAW010000536.1, from coordinate 3,183 downwards.
CCAGCGGATCGTCATCAACCCGGGTTCAGTCTCGGTTATTTCTTATGCGGACGGTTCGGTGCCCGCCGTGCTGACGGTCAATTCGACGCTGGATCCGTTGGACGGACTGGGGGCGTCGTGAAAAGGGACCGCCGGTGTCCGGACGGGAGCTGACACTGCTCGCCGAGGGCAGCATCGAGCTGCTGGGACGCATCCTGCGCAGCAGCAACGAGACGTTCCTCGCCCGGGTCTCGCGCGGAGACGAAACGGCGTGCGCGGTCTACAAACCGGAGGCCGGGGAACGGCCGCTGATGGATTTCGAACCCGGGCTGTACCGGCGGGAACGAGCGGCCTACCTGCTCAGCGAGCACCTGGGGTGGGACCTGGTGCCGCCTACGGTAATTCGCGAGGACTCCCCCTTGGGGATCGGCTCGCTCCAGTGGTTCGTCGAGTGCGACTTCAATGAGCACTACTTCACCCTGTACTCGGACTCACCCGAGACCCATCGCGTCCTGTCGCAGATCGCGCTGTTCGACTATGTCGCCAACAACACTGACCGCAAGAGCGGGCACGTACTGCGCGGCTACGACGGCCGGGTGTGGGGCATCGACCACGGGCTGTGCTTCTCAGCCGGATACAAACTCCGCACCGTGATCTGGGACTTCGCAGGGGCACCCATCCCGACAGCACTGCTCGAGGACCTCACACCGCTTGCAGAGGCGGTCCCGCCCGGCGTGGCCGAGCTCCTCGACGACACGGAGGTCACCGCCCTGCAGCGCCGGGTGCAGCGCCTGCTGCACGACGGGGTGCTGCCGGTTGACCCCACCGGCAGGCGCTACCCGTGGCCGCTTGTGTGACGGCCGGCGGGCCGCCGGCCTGACGTCCCGGGTTTTGAGCCTGCGCCGGGCCGGGGTGCTTCGATCGAGCCCATCTTGTGCAACGCTTGTTGCATGGATCTGGAGGTGTCGCCCGCGCTGACCATTCCTGCGTCGGAACTCGGCTGGCGGTTCTCCCGTTCGTCCGGGCCAGGCGGTCAACACGTCAACACCTCGGACAGCCGCGTCGAGCTCTCGTGGAACGTCGCCGAGTCTGCGGTGCTTTCGGACGACCAGCGGCTGATCCTGCTCTCGCGTCTCGGACGACGTCTCATCGCCGGGGTGATCACCGTGACCGCCTCCGAGCGGCGCTCCCAGCTGCGCAACCGCGAGATCGCCCTGGCCAAGCTCGCCGACCTCGTGGCAACGGGCCTTGCTCCGGAAGCTGCTCCCCGCCGGCCGACCAAACCCACGCGGGGCTCGAACCGGCGGCGCCTCGCCGCAAAGGAACAGCGGTCAGCAACCAAACGTCAACGGCAGCGTCCGTCCGCCGAGTAGCGCCTTCCAGTCCGCGAAACGGCCCCGCCCACCCGGGTAGTCGGCCACGCGCGATGGAGACTACCCGGGAGGGTGGTTGCGGGCCACCCGGTCCGCTGGCCAGACTGAATACAGGCCCCGGGAGTTCGCTGGGCTGGGGAGCCGCCCTGTCTTTGTCCCCGCTGTTCCCATAGGATTTTTAGAGGGTCGAGTGCATTCCCGGCGACCGCCGGACCACAAGGAGGTGGCGGATGCCGACAGGACCACCCAGTGCGTCCAGCAAGTTCCGCGCGCCCGAGCCCGTTGGCCAGTGGGTCCACCGCACGCGGCTGACCGAGATGCTCCACTCGGACCGGAAACGGCGGCTCGCGTTGATCCACGCCCCCGCCGGTTTCGGCAAGTCCACCCTTGCCGCCCAGTGGATGGAAAGCCTCGCGGCACAGGGCCTCGTGACCGTCTGGTTGTCCTTGGACCGGGATGACAACAACACCATCTGGTTCCTTTCCCATCTGCTGCAGGCAATCCGCAAAGCCCGGCCCGGCCTCGATGAGGAACTGCAGCAATTGCTGGAAGAGCGCCCCGACGACGCCGAGCAATACGTGGTCCCCGCCCTCATCAACGCCATCGATGAGGGCGGCCAGGACATCGTGATCACCCTGGATGACTGGCACCTGGTCACGGAGCCCAGAACCATGGCGGTCGTGGAACGGCTGCTGGATGCCGGCGGCTCACATCTGTCCTTCATCATCACCAGCCGCACCCGCTCGGGCCTGCCGCTGGGCCGGCTCATGGTGCGGGACCAGCTGCTCGAGGTGGACGCCGTCGCGCTGAGGTTCGATGAGAACGAATCCCAGGACTTCCTGGTCGGCATCAACCGGCTCGATCTGGATGCGGGGGACGTGGCCAGCCTCCACCGGACGACCGAGGGCTGGATCGCCGCGCTGCAGCTGGTTTCGCTGTCCCTCAGGGACCACCGCGAGGCCTCGGAACTGATCGAACGGCTCTCCGGCAGGCACGCGTCCATTGGTGAATATCTGGCCGAAAACGTCCTAAACACCCTCGACCCCGAAACACTGGATTTCCTTCTGATGACGTCCGTTCCGGAACGGCTGTGCGCGGGGCTGGCGTCCGCCCTCTCGGGGGTGGAACTGGGCCAGGCCATGCTGGAGAAGATTCAGGCACAGGATCTTTTCCTGCAGCCGCTGGACGAGGAAGGCACGTGGTACCGCTACCACCATCTGTTCGAGGACTACCTCCGACGCCGTCTGGAGCGCGATTACCCGGGCCGGACGAAGGAGCTGAACCTGATCGCTGCCCGCTGGTATTCGGAAAACGGATTCCCCAGCGACGCCGTGGACCATGCCCTCGCCGCCGGGGACGTGGATCTCGCGGTGGAAATCGTCGAATTCCGTGCAATGTGGCTGGTGGAACACTCCAGCATGTCGACCCTGTTGGCCCTGGTCGGCAAGATCCCGGCCGGCCACGTGGCCGGGCAGGCCCGGCTCCAGACGGCCGTCGCCTGGGCCCACACACTGCTGCACCAGTCGTCAGCGGCGCAAAGTGCCCTGGACCTGGCCGAAGCCGTGATGCCCGCCGATGCGACCCTGACCGAACACGACCGCTTTGAACTGGGCGTCGAGGGGCTCGTTGTTCAGAGCTGCATCGACATGTACGGCGACCGAGTGAATCACGTGGATGAACTGGACGGGAAGTGCTTCGCCCAGGCGGACCTGCTCCGGCCCTGGATCGTCTCCGTGGCAGCGAACGTCTCCACGTTCAAGAAAATCCACGACGGCGACTACCTTCTGGCCCTGGAACAACAGCGCTGGGCCGCGAAGTTCCACGGCCTGAC
>DASWAW010000535.1:0-8704 GCA_036390955.1 Arthrobacter sp. | reverse complement strand
GTCTCACGCAGCAAGATCCCACGACTGTCGTCTTCAGCCGTCTTGCCGAGCTCGGTGAAGAGTCCGCCCCTGGACAGATTCGGCGCCCCTGCGCTGACTCGAGCACATCCAAGGGGCAGATCCGGCGTTCTGTTACCTGTTCCGGGGTCCTGGTTCATGGAAAAACGCCAAAAAGGTAACAGAAAAGGTAACAGGATTTTTGAGGCAAAATCCCCGCCGATAAAGGGAAGCAAGGGTGTCCATAGATAGATAGATATGTCTTGTTACCTCTTGTTCCCCCTATTGTGCATAGCCCCCTCGTATAGCTTCACTCTCTCTGCACCACTTTCTCCCACACTCTTCACTTACGAAGCCCTACCCCCTCTCCCGAGGGGTAACAGGGGGAACAAGCCCCAAACGGGCCTACATCCCTTTGTTGGCGCGGATCTTCACGACACCGGAAACCGGAACAGGCCAGGAACGGGGGGAACAAGTCTCCTTTGGTCCATCCGGGCCCCTTCCGGCGCGCAGCAGGCCCAGTGATCCCCGGCGCGGACCGGTCGCAGGCCAGATCCGTAACAGTGTCTACCGCCAGGCCCTGGGAGGGGCACAGAAGGGCCCGGACCGCCTTGGCCCGGGCCCTCGTTCGTCCAGCGCTTTCTAGGCCCTTACAGGGGCTCCTGACACCGCGGTGAGATGCAGTCCTTTGAAGTCATCTCCCACGGCGGCTGTGAGTGTCCGGCGCCAGTTGGCCGGATCCACCGGACCTCCCGCCCGGGACGGGAAGACCAGGCCCTGCCGGACCGCTCCCAGGGCGGCGCTGCGCCGGTAGAGCATGTGCGCTACAGGGCCCGGCAGCTTGACCTTGCGGACTTCTGACGGCGCGTAGCGCCGCACGTGCAGCCCGCGGTCCGCGGAGCGCTCCACGGTGCCCGTGACGGTCCAGACAGGAATCATGCCCGTCAGGTCAAGGTCCTCCCAGGTGGCGGCCAGCATTTCAGGGACCTTGCCCACACCCGAGGACAGCAGTAGGACGACCTGGTCATGGAGGTCCTTGCTGCGTTCCCCTCCGGCGGTCACCTCCTCCTGCCAGGCGCTGATGTGGGTCAGCAGGCGCTGGTACTCGACGCGGGTGATTGTGCGCCGGGCCGGTGTGGCTGATACCGGGTGGCCGGCTGACACCGGAGTGCGCGGCAGGGCTCCGGCCTTCACGGCCAGTTCGAACATTCCCCGCAGGACCACACGGGAGACTCTGCCGGCCGCCCCGGGACGTGTGGCCAGGAAGGCTTCGACGCGGTTGGGGGAGACGGCCTCGATCGGCAGTTCGCCCAGCTCCGGGACGATGAAGCGTTTGACCTCTCGGCCGTAGGATTCCATCGATCCAGCGGAGAGGCCTCGCAGCGAAGACAGCCAGATGAGGCCCAGCTCGGCAACGGTGGTTGCGCGGGTGAGGCGGCCGCGGACAGCGGCGTCATTGTGCAGATCGATCTTGGCGATCAGGGCTTCGCGCGCTGCGTCCTCGGTGGGGCCTGAGGCTTTGATGCGGCGGCGGACCTGATCGAGGCCTCGGGCGTAGGCGGCAGCTTCCACGCGCCCCTCGTGATGGGTGTATGTGATATTGCCGTGGGTTCCGGGCTTTAGCGTGGGGCGGGCCATAGTGTTTGACACTACAACAGGGTGTCACATACCGGCAAATAGGTAAGCTTGGCGGATGGCGATGAGACAGATTGAGCAGCCGGACTGGGTGACGGCCCTGGCCGCGGAGACAGTGACGGAGCTTCTTGAGCATGTCTTGGTCCGGGCGGAGCAGGCCGAGCAGACAGAGGCCGGTGCCCGCGGGCTCCTGCCGGGGGCTCTGGCGCCGGCGTTGATCATGGCGATCCAGGAACAGCTGAAGCCGGAACTGGACCGTGCAGGGGCCGCTGCAGTGGAGACATACACCGCGGCCCGGCGCTCGGAAGGCGTTACCGCCGGAAAAGCCCAAGGAGAAGAACTAGGTCCACTCCTTGGGCTTTCACGGGTCGGCGTCTATCACAGCTTCGGAAGGCAACGGCCTAGGCCGAACCGCCGGGGTTAGGAAGCCTCGTCGTATTCCAGCTCCTCATCGGCGCCCCAGGCTTCCAGGGTGATGAAGTACGCATCCAGGTGGTTCTTGGTGCTCGCTGAACCCGCGACGCCCTTGACGCCGTTGCGGACCTTGCGGGTGTACGCAGAGTCGTTGCCGGGGATGACGTAGGGCAGCATGGCGACGTTGAGCGACTGGCGGGGCAGCCCCGTGATGGCCATGGCGACCGCCGGCAGGATGGCGATGCCCTGGGTGCCGTCCCGGAGCGTCAGCGGCCAGCCCAGGCGGGTTGAGCCGCCCATCAGGGCGACGGTCGGGTCGTCCAGGTTGTAGCGGCCGGAGACGACGGCGGAGACCAGCTGGTCAATGACCGTGGAGTCGGTACCTTCGGCGCCGCCCAGGAACACGCGGTGGTGGTTGAGCATGACGCGGGCCACCATGGCCTTCGCTTCGTCCATGCGACGGTCGACTTCGTCCGGGTCGATTGCGTGGTAGTAGCAGGCGGCCGAGAGGAACTGGTGGTAGCCCACCAGCACGTTCGCTGCGACTTCGTAACGGCGCGGGGCCTGGACTTCAGGCTCCATCTCGGCCAGCTCTTCCATGTAGTGCTCGTGCAGCCCCTCCTTGTACTGCTGGAAGGCCTCCATCGAGCCGTGGGTGACGTTGATCATGACGGCGACGTGGCGGATGACGGCGGCGTTGGCGCGGTGCAGGGTGCCGTTGGCGGAGAGTTCTTTGAGCTCGTTGACTCCGCCGCGACGGAAGGACGTAGGCCGGTCCATGGAGACGACCATGAGACGCTCCATATCGGACTCGGTGCCTTTGCCCGTCGGGATGGCTGCCAGCTCGGCGGTGACCATGATGACCGGCTCGGCGGATTCCTTGATGCTGGCGACGATGTCCCCGGATGCCTTATCGACGCGTTCGCGGGCCTTGACGCCTTCGGAACCACCGATCATCCGGCGGGAGAGGGCGGACAGCGCTGCGTGCTGCTGCTGGGCCGCACGGAACCCGCCGGCGGACTTGTCCCGGAAGTCATCCACGTACTTGACGGCGTGGTGCAAGCCGCGGCCCATGCCGCCAACGGCGTTCACCGTGCCCTCGAAGGTGTCCAGGTCAATACCGGGCGTCTGCAGGCTGCTGAGGCCGCGGAGAAGGCTGGTCTTGCCGCAGCCCGGCGTGCCGGTGAAGATGATGCCGCCGGTGCGGGTGCCGCCGCCGATGGCGCGGACGTGCATGCCGATGCCCATGACCCAGCCGGTGCCGTCGATCATCAGGTCGTCACCGACGCGGAGCAGCTCGAGGATAGCGGCGGCGCATTCGGCCTCCGTGAGGGAGTGCGGGTCCTCTGCGAAGATGAGCCCGCCGGAGCGGCCGTCCGCGATGTTGCCGGTGAGGTCATCCACGGAGTCTTCCGGGCCGATCGCGAAGTTGCCGGTGACGTAGCGGGTCACCATGAACTCACCTTCCCGGCGGGTGTACCAGCCGGAGCGCTTGATGGTGGTGAACACCGGAACCTCGGCGCCGGCGTGCCCGGAGCCAGCCCGGATCGCTTCGCCGATGTCCTCGCCCATGCGGGGCTTCATGGTGATGGTTTCACCGAAGGCGCCCGGCAGCGTGGAGAGCCAGGTGCGCGGGGTGTTGAGGCAGTTGGAGCTGACGCGGTTGAGGGTGTAGACGGCACTGCCCTTGCGGATCTGCAGGTCAAAGCTGGATGAGGGCACGGCCCGCGGGTTCAGGTCGTCGATCTCGACACGGATGGCGATCGGGCGGACCGCAGCGTCCAGGAGGACGTCACCGATCTGCTCGACGCCGTGCTCGTCCAGGAAGGAGGTCGCGATGACTTCGTGATCCCACATGACCTTTGCGCCGCCGGCGCTCTTGTTGGCCTTCTTCTCGGCCGGGCGGCGGGGCATGGTCTTGCGGGCACGCTTGGCCAGGTTGCGGACGGTGTCCAGCTTGCGGGCTGCGCTCATGGTCTTGAGCGAACCGCCCAGGTAGTCGCTGATCCCGTTGGCGCCGCCCACGGGCAGCACGGCCAGCTTCGGCTCCAGGCCGATGACGCCGAGGTGGTTGAGCAGACGTTCGGCGGCGTCGTACACGCCGGTCTTCTTGGCGACGTCGCCGTCCAGGAATGCGGTGAAGGCGGCGCCGGCCGGGACGATGTCGGCGTAATCGGCGGAGTAGAGCCCGTCCTGCACGCCGCCCCAGCAGCCCGGGAGACCGAGGACCAGCATGTCCTGGACGGCACCCGCAGCGTGGAGCATGGAGATGACTGCCAGGAAGCCCTTGGTGCCCTCGACACCGGCAGCCTCCTTGGCAGTTCCGGCGGCGATCAGGCCGGCCTGCAGCGGGCTGACGAACGGCCCGTTCTGGATCCCGGACGGGAAGACGTACTTCAGCGCCTTGCCGTCATCGCCCTTGTGGGTCGGCTCGTCCGGACGGTACTGAGGGACCGTGGTGCCATCCAGCAGGAAGTGCGTGAAGACGATGCCGGTGCCGTCCCAGGCCCACTGCAGCTCGTTCGGCAGCTCCATCCGGGTCTGGACCGAGAAGGCCTGGTGGGCGATGGCCACTTCCTCGGAGATGCCTTCGCCGGCCAGGTAGGTCAGGTGGTCAGCGGTGAGGGTCTTGGAGGGGAGAGTTGCAGTCATGTTGGTCAGAGCCTTTCGAAGCGGTGAGTGCCGGGATCGGTGTTTTGTTCTCCGGCACCCCTCGGTGCGGCTTCATTTAGGTAAGGGCTCAAGGCCTGCAGAACTGAAGTTAGTGGAACATGTTTGTCACTGCAACTCGGCTCCCCGTGTCGCCGACGAGCCGTAAACAGTGCTTTAGGGCGGCTCCTGTTCCCTTTTTGGGGCTCTTGTTCCCCCTAAGTCGTCAGAGAGGGAACAGGAAAGGTAACAAGGAGAGTCCGCTAAAATCCCCGCCACTAAAGGGATGTAGGCCCCTCGGCGGCTGGAAATATGTGCCTGTTCCCCCCTGTTCCCCCTGTTTTGTCTTCCCGCGCGCGGGGAGTTCACTCTCTTCAGCGCACGCTCCCGATCCCTTTCCCGCGATTCCTGGCCCCGCACCTGGAAGGGAGAGTCGGCAACACACCCCGGCCGGGCCTACATCCCTGTATTGGCGGGGATTTTGGCTGGTGCCGAGAGCTGGAGTAGACGGTGAGTAGGGAGGCAAACGCCGCGTTTTGGACCGTTACCTAATCGTTATAAAGTCAGTGGCGGAACGGAGGGCAAAAAGGGCGCACTGGTGACACTTACCCATTAGTATGGAACTATGAACAAACATGTACATACTAGGCAAGGGGCACTGACCGCTTCCGGGGAGCCGGTCGGTCAGTGGGTCTCCAAACCTCATGTGTGCGGCAGAAACACGATCGCGCACCCCGGCCGGCCCTACCTGGCACCAGCTCATCTCTCACGAAGGAACGAAATCATGACCGCATCCGCCAGCGCCCTTGAATCCACCAGCCTGTCCAGCGGGCACGAGGAAGGATGCGCGGGCACGATCGAGGTCAAGGAAAGCACTCGAAGCCGCAGCCGCTTTGACCCGGCCTCCGAGCAGGTCGTCTTTGTCGGGGAAGACCGCCGTGTCCGGTTCCGCTGCGACTCGTGCAACTTCGGGTCCGACGACCAGACGTTCGAACCGAGCTAGCTCCACCCGACAGGGACCAAAACCACCTGCAACACAAACCACCTCTCACGAAGGAAGATCATGACCGCAACACCAGAAGCTGTCCGGGGCGTTGTCCAAGGCGCCTACGAGGCCCTCTTCCCTATGGATGTGTGGGAAGAGGAGTACGAGGAGTGCAAGGACGGCTGCAGTATGGCCGACCTCTTCATTGACGTTGTCGCCCATAAGGTCACGCCGAGGATTGTCGAGGGCCTCATTGCCCTGGGCGTGCCCTGCAGCCTTGCGGCGCCGGAGACCCTTTTCGGGCCTGGCGAGTTCATGGTCGCCGGCTACGTCGGGCCTCGCAGTGACCGTGTTCCTGTCATGACCATGTACAGCCCGGAAACGCCGCTCCGCAGCCCCGCGGACATGATCGAGGACTGGGTCACCCTGTCCGTCAAGTACCTCGCCGACAAGTAACCCAAAACCCTCACCGATGCATGACCGCCCGAAGGAGGCACCCGTGACCCGTGGCACCGAACAAGAGCTCGAGACCCTCAGGGATGACCGCCTCCGCCGCGGCGCGGCCCGTTACACGACCGTCCGGTACGTCCGCGGACCGTCCGGCGCCTGGGATGTCATGGGCCCTGCTGTCCTGATGCAGATAGGGCCCGTGAAGGTCACCAGGAAGAATCAGTCGACTGTCGTCCGCCACGTCCACGGCCTCGGTGAGACCGTCCAGCGCCACGGCCGGGACTTTGTCCGCGGCTACCTAACACCTCTGTCGCAGAAAACGACACCCGTCGAATCCTGCGACGCATAGGAAGACACACCGGGAACCGCAAAAGCGGTTCCCACCCAAAGTGCCCACAAGGGCGCCGAACAGAAAGCTAGTGTCATGACTGAAACCCTCACCAAGCCCGACTTCCAGTGCCTCCCGTCCGCCGCCCCCAAATCGTGGGAAACCTGCTCGGGCCAGGAAGACGGCGACTGCCGGACGAACGTCCCGCACATCGTCATCTTCCGCGAGGAGGGCATCCTGTACGCCGCCCCCGAGTGCGGCGACGCACACCTCACTCCCGCAATGGCCGGCCACCTGGCCCTGGCCGGGGTCCACATCTCCAAGCCCGTCAGCAAAGACCCGCGGTGGGATCCCGTCACGGGCTGCGTCCTGCTGGACGCCGAGCAGATCGAGCTGGCCATCGCCGTCCTGCACGAGGCAGGGGCCGATGTCACCCTGGCGCTCAGCGCGGCGGCGTGAGCTCTGGGGTCTGACCCCTAGGCTGGACCGGTCACCAGTTGCAGTGGTGGAACGCCGGCCAGCGTTCCGGGCGGCGGGCGGTACTCTCTGCGCCCGCCGCCTGACCAGGCCATTCCGCCCCTCCCCGCGCTGCGGTCTCTCCCTGTGAATCAGTCCGGGGACCCTTCCGTGAATTAGTTCGCTCACCCCTCCGCAGAAAAGTGTCACAGTCCTGTTGCACTTTTCAGCGTGCTCCCTTAAACTGAAGGGGTAGTGAAGACCGTTCCGGAGTCCCTGAAGCCCCACGTGCCGCCCACCAGAAAGAAGCCCCCAATGCCCCGATCCACCCCGATCTGCCCACTCGTCTACCTTGACGCCCGCCAGGCAGAACTCCGGGCCATGAACCCGCCGAAGAAGCCTGAGCCGGTACGTGTCCCTCATGTCCCGTCCGGGGAGGTCATGCTGCCGCCGATGGAATACATGAACGCACGTATCGCAGAGCTGCGCGCCGATGACATGGCATTGAAGGCCGTCATCGCCAACCGTGAAATGAGCCGGGCATGAGCACCGCAACCCTCGAACAGGCAGAAGAAGTCATCGCCAAGATGCGCAAGAACAAGGAGGGCGTCTGGGTGGTCTCCGGACCGGTTTCCCTGGTTGTCGAAGGCCAGGTGACCGTGACCCTGAAGAGCGGCGCCACGACCGTCAAGACTATTGTCTGGGTCGGCAATGGCTTTGCCGTCGACGGCAGTGAGGAACAGCACCGCTACGGCTACCTTGAGCCCCAGGGTGCCGCCGCTGCCGCTGCCCCCGCCCGAGTGACCCCCACCCCTGTCGCGCCCCGCATGGCCGCAGCTCCCGCCCCGTCCAGCGCCCACGACTTCATGCCGGCTGATTTCACCCCGGATGAATCCCTGCCGGCCGACCTCGTCGACGACTTCTCCTGGGCGGACTGAGGCCGTCCTTACGGTGCTCCTAGTGCAGCAGAACTGCTGCACTCCTACCTGCTCACTGCACCCCGAAAGGACTCTCATGACCGAAACACTGGCTCCGCCGGCCGCCCACCTGACCGTTGTCCCGCTGGCCTACTCGCCGAAATCCGTGGCACGGCGGATGGGGTGCAGTGAGCAGGAAGTCCTCCGGCTGGCCGCCAAGGACAAAGTGCCACTCTTCGTGGTGGACGGGAAGACCCGCATTGCGCGGGCCTGGATCACCGGCTTCGAATGGCCGGATTTCCCCGACGAGATCGCCCACGCCTGATTTTTGCCCCGCTCCACAATCCACGATTGCCCCACTGAAAGAAGGAACCAGTCATGTCCGCAACCCTCATCGAAGCCCCTGTCTCCGAGTTCACCCTCGAGGTCTACTCGAAGCCCGCCTGCGTCCAGTGCGACACCATGAAGCGCCAGCTCAAGAAGAAGAACATCGCCCACGAGCTTTTGGACGCCACGATCACCGCCAACCGCGAGCTCGGCCTGTCCCTGGGCCTGATGATTGCCCCGATGGTTATCGTCCGCGCCGCAGACGGCTCCATCGCTGACTTCTGGGGCGGCTTCAATCCAATCAAGCTCGGCGAGTGGGATTCGAAGCTGGACCGCCAGCCTGTCGCAGCAGCCGAGGCCGCCTGAGCCATGCCGCACCTCATCAGCACATCTGACACTCCAGTCCACAGTTCGGAGATCGCCCTGGAAGCTCGCCGCCTCGTCCGCATGGCCGGCGCAGGCCTGATGCTCGCCGCCCTCCTGACAGGCGGCGCAGCCGTACCGGCGCAGGCGATAGCCGGGTGCGACTGGCAATACGTCACGACC
>DASWAW010000534.1:0-4886 GCA_036390955.1 Arthrobacter sp. | reverse complement strand
GAGAAGCACCCGGAGATCGACTCCTTCGACTTCTCCAACAATGGCGATGAACCGTGGATGGACGCTGCCTGGGATGTCGACGGCAAGCAGATCGAGCAGGACAAGCTTGATGCTGCGAACCATGACGTCTTCAGGTACCGGAACGCCGATGACTTCGTGACACTGATGAGCATGGATCCGATCTACGTGTCCGAAGCGATCGCGTTCCGTCCCGGCACCTAGCCGGCAACGGGAAAGGGCCCCGCCGCGGCGGGGCCCTTTCGCATGTCCGCGGACTGCGTCCGAGCGGACTGTCCGGAAAATGCCGATGCTCCGGCCGGCCCCCAAGTCACCTGGCCGGATCACCGCCGTTCAGCTGACAATAGGCGTCAGCGCTGATGGGGAAGCCGGGCGTTTGCCGCGCACTTCCGGTGTGGCAGCAGGTTCCGGTCTGGCCGCACGGGATGCTGCCGAGCAGTCCGGGCAGAGTGTGAGATCTGTGACATCCCACCCGGCCCGGACGGCGAGTCTGACGCTCGCGTTCAGGGGCACACGGGTGGCGAACGTGCTCTGGTTCGGGCATCCCTGCGACGTTCCATCACAGGAAAATACGACGTTCCAGGCTGTCATGACACCCATGCGGACCCTTTTCGATGTGGCGCCCTAAGCGCGGCGGCGACCGGGCCCCTCCCCGACACTGACTTTAGACATGTCCAAAGTCAACTTCTCGAAGAGTATTCAGATTACTTGGACATGTCCAATGGAATGGTAGAGTCGGCATCGATCCACTATCCAGGCCGCACTGAAGGGACCGACATGGCAGACTCGCCGTCGAACGATTCCGCGCCAAGTGCGGATCTTGCCCGGAAACTGAACCTCCTGCTCGACTCTGCCGAGGCCGAGGGCACAAAGATCACCTTCAACGATGTCCGCGATGCCATGGCCGCGGCCGGCACACCGATCTCCCGGGCCCGCTGGCACTACATGCGCGCCGGCTCCGGCCCTGCCGTGAAGAAGATCGACCTCCTGCGGAACCTGGCTGAATTCTTTGGTGTCAACCGCGATTATCTGCTGGAGGGCCAGCCGGAGCTGCCGGCAAAAGTTGAGGCGCAGCTGGAGCTCCTGGCCACCATGAAGGCCAGCAAGGTCAAGAACTTCGCCGCGCGCCAGCTGGATGGGCTCTCGGCCGAGACGCTGCTGCAGATCCGGGACATCATCGACCAGCAGCTTTCCGATGCGGCGCGTTCAGACCCGGACGGCGAAGCCTAGACCTTCAACCCGTGCTTCAATGCTAGGCTCAACGACGTGGCGGTGGGGGTCCCGCGACGGGCCATCTTCCCTCTTCTCAAGGACTCCCCGACCAACATGGACTACAGCGCCGCCCGTGACCGGGCAAAGGCCGCCGAAGAGCAGCTGATCCTCGCCGAACCCGTCTCGCTCCAGTCCGTCCAAACACATCTGGAAGCCTCCACCGGCCGTCCGATCGTCATCAGGCCGATCGGTAACACCCGGACCGATAAAGTCTGCGGGCTCTGGTTCGGCCTCGACGATATGGACCTGATCCTGCACGCACAAGCCGCCTCCGACGTCCACCGGCAGCAGATCGTCCTGCACGAATTCGCGCACATGATTCTCCGTCATGACCAGGAGGAGCTGTCGTTCGATTACGCCAAGGCGTTCTTCCCGGACCTGACACCGGACCGGGTCATCAGGGCGCTGAAACGAACGGACTTCTTCGACGAACTCGAAGCAACCGCTGAGCTCCTCGCCGACCGCCTCGCGGCCCGTATCCGCCGGTCGCAGCGACAAGACAGCGTCCAGCCCAAAAACTTCGGCCGGATCTTCGGATGACGCTGATCATGGCCGGCGCACTGTTCCTGCTGGCTGTGGCCCGGATCCCGGCCATGCTCAAGACCCGAAACGATGCGGTGTTCCTCGCCGCCGTCTTCGCGGGAACCTCATCGCTGCTCATCGGCCCGGAAGTTTATCTCCCGGTCGACCGTGTTCTGGGCAGCATCAACCTGACCAAGCTGGCCCTGAACTCGTTCATGATCGCTGGGCTTTGGTATCTGCGCTCCGCTGTCATCAGCGCCGTGTCTCCCGGCGGTGGCCCCCACTCGCCCTGGATCCGGAGGCTTCCGCTCATCGTGGCCTTGGTCCTCCAGGCCGTGTTCTTCTTCCTGGCCGGCCTCAGACCCTCAACCGCGGTTTGGAATGGCAGCGGGGACAGTCCACTGGCTACCGCCTTGTTCTCGGCCATGATGCCGGTGTTCATCGCCTGGTCCTGCGGGGAAATCGCGTGGGCGTGCCTCAAGTACGTTCCCGCCATGCGCCAGTCCTTCCGGATCGGCTTCACGATGGTCGGGGCGGGGTCCCTCATCGCCGTCCTTGCCATGGCCGACATGACGGTGCGCAGCTTCGGCGGCGTCTTTCCCTCACCCATCACCTCCCGGGCGGCCCCTCCGTGGTTCGCCGTGGTTGAGATGATCTCCGTTACCCTCGTGGGCCTGGGCCTGACGATTCCCGCCCTGGCTGGCCGGATTACCCGGCGGCAGGCTGCCGTGCGGCTGGAGCGGACCATCACCAAGGTGGAGGAGATCCGTCAGCACGCGCTACGGAACGTGGACATGGGCCGGATCCTCAAGCCCGGCGCTGACGCGACCGCGCAGGACCGTCTACACCGGATGCTCGTGGAAATCTGGGACGCCGAACTGGCCGCCGGCGAGGGCCGGTCCGTGCTCAGCCCGGAAGACCGGGAGTACATCCTGCTTGTGGAATCTGACTTTGACCTGGAGCGCACCCGATGAAATCCGCACCGCACCCAACCAGGCTCCGCCTCCCGGCCGGGGATGACCTGTACGGCATCTACCGGACCATGGTCCTGTACGACTTCCAGAAAGAAATCCACGCCGGATTCTTCGTCTCGTACTACCGGAACTTCGCCATCCCCTCCATCGCGAGAACCCTGGCAGGCCGGACCGAAATGCGCGAACGGCCGATGAAACGCTCCTACGACACCGGCATCGTGATCCACGAGATCATCGCCAACGGGTTCGACAGCGACCGCGGCGAAGCCATGGTCGAGCTGCTGCGCCGTGTCCATCAGGGCGTCCCGGGGTCCGGGGAGGATTTCCTGTACGTCCTCATGACGCTGCTGGTGCTGCCGCTGCGCTGGGTCGACCAGTACGGGTGGCGGAAACTCACCACCCTGGAGGAAGAAGCAGCGGTCGCGTTCTACGCCGAACTGGGGGCCCGGATGGGCCTGGACCCGGCACCGGCCACCCTTGCCGAGGCCGGGCGCTTCCTGGACGACTACGAGGCACGCCACCTCGGCCCGAGCCCGGAAGGTGCGGAGCTGCTCGGCGCGACCGTCACCGCCCTGAAAATCCGGCTGGCACCGCCGCTGCGCCCGTTCAGCGGTGTCGTCCTGGCCCTCATGATGGACAAGCCCGGGGTGGCGGTGGCCCTGGGCCTGAAACCCGCGCCCTGGTGGCTCCGGAGTGTCTACACCCTCGTTCTCCGGTCCCGTGCGTCCAAGGCGCGCCGGAGCCCGCTGCCGACCAGCCCGTCGTTCACCCCCGGCGGCCGCATGTCCCTCTACCCGGAGGGTTACACCCTGGACATGATCGGGCCGCGCTAAAGTTCTTTCGGCTCCCTCTTGGCCACACGGGCCCGGGTTCGCTCGCTGGCCGCTTTCCTGGCCTGCTTCGCTGCCCGTTCCCGGCGTGAAGCGATGACCGAGGGCATCCGCGGTACCCGTTCGATCTCCCGGCGATACGTCGTGAGCCGCTCCAACGGCAGCCCGGCCGCCCCCGTGTTGGCCGCCACGATGTCTGCCGGGGAGAGCACCATCTCATCCCAAGGCAGGTCGCAATCGAACTCGGGTAGCTGGACGCGGACAGTATCGGCCAACGGCAGGTCACCTTCAATGATGTCCCTTGCCCGCGCCAGCGTCTCCGCCCAGCCGGAGGCCTTCACCGCCACCTTTCGCGTCTGCTTCAGCTCCGCTTCGAGGGCAAGCGGGGTCATGCAGCCGGCAAGTGCCAGCTGGAACCGGTGCAGGCTCTGCAGCACTTCAACGGCGGCGTCCACCGTCTCCCCGAGAGTGTAAGGGCTCACGCCGTCCGGCGTCGGGTCAAAACTGTCGAGCGGCCGGAGGCCCTGCTCTTCGGTGTGCTGCTGTTCGCTCATCCGGCCATTCTACGAACGCCCGCTGCTCCCGCTTCCCCGCGCCGCACACAGACAGGCATGACGTTCACACCAGCCCACAAGTCCGCAGGCACCCCCGATGGCGGGCAGTTCACCGCTACCGCCCACTCCGACCGCGTCCCCTCCCTGGGAGCCACCACACCAGCCGCACCGTTCCTGACCGCGGCGCAGCAGGTGTCCCCGACGAAGCCCTGGCGGCCGTACGAACTGACCGACAACGGCGACGGCTCGTTCACGTACGACGAGGCCGGTGCCCTTGCCGCGCTCGAGCACAAGGAGCCCGTCACCCGCACCGAGATCCGCCGCGCACTCCGCTGCCCGCGCAGCCAGGGCCGCGTCGTGGATCTGATACAGGCCCCCGGCCGCCGCAGCTCCCCCAGGGATGACATCTACGAGGTCGCAGGCCCCGAGTCCGGCGCACCGCTGGTCATCCGGGTCCAGGACGGCTTCCACGCCCTTCACATCAAGTCCGGCAACGTCCAGGTCGAGGTGCTCGGCGGCTTCAAGAGCCTCCCCGGCCGCACCGTCATCGAGGACGGCGCCAACGCCGGCGTCGTGGTCGACGGGGACAACAAGTACACCGTGGAGACCCGCGGCTCCGCCAGGGCCCGCGTGGCCCTGTCCGCGGACTCCAACGTCGATGTCCGGGTGACCGGCAAGGGCTTCGTATACGTCACCGGCGGCGGCAGGGACTGCGA
>DASWAW010000533.1:0-6810 GCA_036390955.1 Arthrobacter sp. | reverse complement strand
TATCACTTGGGTTCGGCCTAACGGTTGGAGTGGGCAAGGTTCATGAGTTCGCGGGCGTGTTCGAGCCCGCTTTCGGAGTCGGGCAGCCCCGAGAGCAGCCGGGCCATTTCGGCGGCGCGTTCGTCGCCCTGCAACTGGCGCACGCTGCTGGCGGTGACCGAGCCGTCGCTGTCCTTGACGACGCTGAGGTGGTTGCCGGCGAACGCGGCGACCTGGGCCAGGTGCGTGACCACGATCACCTGCGCGGTCTCGGCAAGCCGGGCGAGTCGGCGGCCGATCTCGATCGCCGCTGCCCCGCCCACGCCGGCGTCGACCTCGTCGAAGACGAAGGTCGGGACCGGGTCGACGGCGGCCAGCACCACTTCGATGGCGAGCATCACCCGGGACAGTTCACCGCCGGAGGCGCCCTTGCCCAGCGGGCGGGCCGGGGCGCCGGAGTGCGGCTGGAGCAGGAAGGAGATCTCGTCCGCGCCGAAGGGGCCCGGCTGCCCGCCGGACTCGACGGTAATGACCAGCGTGGCGTCCGCCATCGCCAGGGCCTTGAGTTCCGCACTGACGCGGGCGGAGAGCTCCTTGGCGGCCTTCTTGCGCAACTTGCTGATACCCGCGGCCTGTTTGACCAGTTCGTCCGCGGCGCGGCCCACCTCGGCCTCGAGCGCCTCAATCCGGGTGGAGTCGTCCTGCAGTTCCAGGAACCGGGTCCGGGCCTGCTCGGCCCAGTCCAGCACCTCGTCGATGCTCGGGGCGTACTTGCGCACCAGGACCGCCAGGGCGCCCCGGCGGTTCTCGATCTCGGCGAGCCGTTCCGGGCCCTCGGAGTCGAGGGCGGCCTGGTAGCTGGCGAGTTCGGTGGCGATGTCGTTGAGCAGGAAGCCCACCTCGGCGAGCCTGGCCGCCGCGGACCCGAGTTCCTCGTCGTGTTCGGCGACGTGCTCCAGGGTGCGTTTGGCCGCGTCGACCAGCGTGGTGGCGTCGGCATCGTCGCCGAAGTCCTCGGCGGTGAGCGCCTGGTGCGCCGTGGTGGCCGCGATCCGGAGTTCCTCGACGTTGGCGAGCTTGACGGCCTCGGCCTTGAGCGATTCGTCCTCCCCCGGCTGCGGGTCGACGGCGTCGATCTCGGCGAGGGCTGCTTCCAATGATTCGGCCTCGCGGAGGCGCTCCCGGGCGGCACTGCGGAGCTCATCCAGCTCGGCCTGGCTGGACTTCCAGTGGGCATGGAGCTGCTGGTAGGTGCCGAGCGGGGCCGTGAGGCTCTCCCCCGCGAATTTGTCCAGGGCCTCGCGTTGCGCGACCGGGCTCTTGAGCCGGATCTGCCCGGACTGGCCGTGGACCACCACGAGGGTTTCGCCGATCTCCCCGAGCACGCCCACGGGCGCGGCGCGTCCGCCGAGGTAGGCGCGGCTTCGCCCGTCGGCGCCCACGCTGCGGGAGAGCAGCAGTTCGGCGCCGCCGTCGAACTCCTCGACCTCGGCGCCCGCCTCACGGGCGCGCGCCACGGCCGGGTGCCCGGCGTCGAGCCGCACGGTGGCCTCCGCGGTGGCGCTCTTCGCGCCGCTGCGCACGGCGCCGGCGTCGGACCGTGCGCCGAGCAGCAGCCCGACGGCGGTCACCACCATGGTCTTGCCGGCTCCGGTTTCGCCGGTCACGACGCTCAGGCCCGGTCCGAGGGGAAGCGTGGCGTCGGTGATGACACCCAGGTCGCGGATTCTCAGTTCTTCAAGCATGGTTCACTTCGCAGTCGATGGATCAGGAGTCTCGCCCGGCCCTGTGTGCGGCGGCCCGGCCTGCGGTGGAACGGGGAGCGGGGGCATCGGCCGGGGCGTGCGGATCACCGGCACCGGCCCGGTATGGATCGCGGCGGCCTGCGGCATGGGGCCGCGCCAGCCCTGGATGGGCAGTTCGAACTTGCGGACCAGGCGGCCGGAGAACGGCGTCTGGTGGGTGCGGGCGAGCCGCACGGGCGTCGCGGAGCGGGTCACTTCCACGCGTGCCCCGGGCGGGAGGTCCACCGAGCGGCGCCCGTCGCACCAGAGCACGCCCTGCGCGTCGGTACGGTTCAGGATTTCGACGGCGAGCCGGGACCGGGGCGAGACGACCAGCGGCTTGGCGAACAGCGCGTGGGCGCTGATGGGCACGATCAGCAGTGCCTCGACCTCGGGCCAGACGACCGGTCCGCCGGCGGAGAAGGCGTAGGCGGTGGAGCCGGTCGGGGTGGCGAGGACGACGCCGTCGCAGCCGAAGGACGTCAGGGGGCGTTCGTCGACCTCGGTGACGACCTCGAGCATCCGTTCCCGGTTGCCCTTTTCGATCGCGGCCTCGTTGAGGGCCCAGGTGTGCCAGATTTTCTGTCCGCGCACCCAGACCTGGACGTCGATGGTCATCCGCTCTTCCACGGTGTAGTCGCGGCTCGCGATCCATTCGACGGTCTGGGCGAGGTCCGCCCGCTCGCTCTCGGCCAGGAACCCGACGTGGCCGAGGTTGACCCCGAGCAGCGGCACGTCGACCTCGCGCACCAGTTCCGCCGCGCGGAGAATGGTCCCGTCGCCGCCGAGGACCATGACGAGCTCGACGTCGGGCAGCATCACGTGGTCGTGGAGGATCTCGACCGGCTGGTCGAGGCGTCCGAAGAAGCGGACCATGTCCCCGAGCTCGGACTTCAGCATCACCGGAATGATGCCGGAGTCGTGGAGCTGGGCGCACGCCTCCCAGGCAGCCTTGAGTGACTCCTCACGGCCTGTGTGGGCAAGGATGAGGACACGCCTGCTCATCGGGTTCCGCCTTCTAGTGCTTCTAGTACTTGGGCCAGATTGTTCCGAGTAACGCAGCAACGGCTGCGTCCCGCTCTTCGATCTTAGGCAGGTCTGTTGCAATCCCGCGCTTTATCCACAGGAAGTACTCCACGTTTCCGTCCTGGCCGGGCAACGGGCTGCTGGCGAGGCCCTTCAGCTCCAGCCCGGTATCCACGGCTTCCGCGGCGACTTTGCCGACGGCGAGGCGGCGCTCCCACTCCGAGGTGACGACGCCGGTGCGGCCCAGCCGGTCCTTGCCGATCTCGAACTGCGGCTTGACCATCAGGACCAGGTCCCCGCCCGGGTCCGTGCACGCCGCGAGGGATGCCAGCACGAGGGTCAGGGAGATGAAGGACAGGTCCGCCACGGTCAGCGCCACCGGTCCGCCGATCTCCCCGGCCGTCATGTAGCGGACGTTGAGGCCCTCGTGGACGGAAACGCGGGGGTCCTGACGGATCACGGGGACCAGCTGGTCGTGGCCGACGTCGACGGCCACGACGTGGTCCGCGCCGCGGCGCAGGAGCACCTCGGTGAACCCTCCGGTGGAGGCGCCGGCGTCGAGACACCGCTTGCCTGCGACCTCGACGGCGGGAAAAGCGTCCAGCGCGCCGGCCAGCTTGTGTCCGGCGCGGCTGACGTAGTTGTCCTCGTCGGCGGCTGCCACGTCCAGGACCATGTCGTCTTGGACCTGAAGGGAGGCTTTCGCCAGCACTTCCCCGTTGGCGCTGACTTTGCCTTCGGCGACGAGTCGGGCGGCATGGGTTCGGGACCTTGCGAGCCCGCGGCTGACGAGCGCCTGGTCAAGCCTGCTCATGCGTGGCGTCCTCTGTCTCAGTGGTGGTTCCGGGTGGATTCTGCATCCCGGCGGCGTGTATCGCGGCGGCCGGACTCCCGGCGGCTCCTCCGACGGCCTCGTTCAGGACCGCCAGCAGTTCGTCGTGCAGGCCGGCGTAGACCTCCACGTGCAGGGCCACCGGCAGATCCGGCACTTCACCCAGGCGCTCCAGGAGCGTTCCGACGGCGGAGTCCGCGGAGGGGGCGTTCCCTGTGGCTTCCCCCGGTTCGGACGGGAGGGCCGGCCAGATGGCCTGCCCTGCTCCCCCGGCAGCGTCCGTCTGGGTGGTGTGGTTCGGCTCCGTCATGGTCCCCAGTCTAGTGATCCAGCCATTCGAGAACCGGCGCCAGGGCGGTGGCGGTCTCGGGGTTGGCTGCCCACCACGCCGCACAGGCGGCCCGCCAGGCGTCGAGGTCGCCGGCTTTGCCGCTGACCCGGACCGTCTGCCCGTCCACGACGGCGGAGGCCGCGCCGCAGCGGTGCTGCCCGGCGTCGAGCTCTATTGCCGGGTAGGGGCGGTAGAGGTCCGTGAGGTCGTTGATGAGGTAGTCGGGCCGTTCCAGTGTGCGGGCCGCGAGGATCGATTCCCTGGTGTCGACGCCGGTCAGCACGGCGACCGTGGCGAAGCCGGCGTTGTTGCCGCCGAGGATGTCGGTGTCCAGGCGGTCGCCGACCACCAGCGGCCGGTCGGCAGCCAGCCGCTTCGCGGCAGCATGGAACAAAGGCGCTTCCGGCTTGCCCGCGACGAGGGGCCGCTGCCCGGTGGCGGCAGCCACGGCAGCCACCAGCGTGCCGTTTCCGGGCGCCATGCCCCGGGCCTGGGGAATGGACATGTCCGTGTTGGTGGCCACCCACAGGGCCCCGCCGGCAATGACGTACGCGGCCTCCGCGAGGTCCTTCCACCCGACGTCCGGATGGAACCCCTGCACAACGGCAACGGGCTGCTCAGCTTCGCTGCGGACCGGAACCAGGCCCGCGAGTTCGATCTCCTGGGCCAGCGAGTCCCCGCCGGTGATCAGGACGCGGGAACCCGCCGGCAGCAACGAAGCCAGCAGCTCGCCAGCTGCCTGCGAGGAGCTGACGACCTGGTGGTCCTCGGCCGGGGCGCCCAGCTCGCGCAGGTGCTGCGCCACCTGCGCGGGTGTCCGGGAAGCGTTGTTGGTGACGTAGCCAAGGCCGACGCCGATCCCGCCGAGCCGGCGCAGGGACTCCACGGCGCCGGGTATGGCGTGCGGTCCCGCGTAGACCACGCCGTCGAGATCAGCGAGCAGGGCGTCGAAGGTCGAAATCAGTTCCGGTGCGGCCATACCCGATCAGTCCTCGGCGCGTTCCGGCTCGCGGGAGTCGACGCTGTGCGACTCATCGTGCGAATCGTCGTGCGAATCGTCGTGTCCGGTTTCACCGGAGACCTCACCGCCCAGAACCTCGGAACGGTCCAGGGCATCCTTCTCCACGGAGTCGTCATCGGATTCAGCGTCGTCGGATTCCCAGAAGTCGGACTCGGCGTCGTCGGAACCTTCGTCAAGGGCGGCCTCTGCCCCCTCGGTCGTTTCCGGCAGACCGGCAACGGCCTCGGCGCTTGCGGCGCGCGGGGCCTGATCCTGCTCCTGGCCCGCCGGGGCCGACCGCTGTGCGGCCTGCTCGGCGAGGAGCCGGCGTTGCTGCGCTTCCTCCCGTGCTTCCTCTTCCTCGTCCCAGCCGAGGTCGATGATGTCCGGGTCTTCCGAAACATCGAGGCCGAGGGCGTTTTCCGCTACGGCGGCCTGGCGCTGCCATTTTTCTGCTTCGGCTGTGCGGCCCACGGCGGTCAATGCGTCGGCGTAGGCACGGAACAGGCGCGGGCTGTAGGAGAACGCACGGTTGATGTCCAGCTGGGCGATTTCCAGTTCGGAGACAGCAGCGTCGAGCTGACCCAGATCGGTCCGGGCGCCGGCGGCCACGATGGCCAGTTCCGCCTTGCCCGGGGCGTCGAGATCCTTGGCTTCTTCGGAGCGCGCCATCTCCAGCGCGCGGTCGGGCCGGCCGAGTCCGCGTTCGCAGTCAGCCATGACGGGCAGGTGCATATTGGACCCGCTGATGCGCCGATAGGTGCGGAACTCGCGCAGGGCTTCGCCGTAGTGGCCTGCGGCGTAGGCAGTCAGGCCCACGGCTTCACGGACGGCGGCGAGGCGGCCGCCACGGCGGCTGGCCGCAAGGGCGTGTTGGAAGGCCAGTTCCGGTTCGTCTTCGATGAGTCGTCCGGCCATCACCAGGTGGCGGGCCACCCACTCGGCGCTGTTTTCCTCGAGGGTCTTGATCTGGTGATGCGTGGCGCGGTCCAGTTCCTTGCCCGTGACGTCGTCGTCGATCTGGGGCGAACGTTCGCGGTCGGGACGGTTGGCGCTGCGGAGATCCCGGGCGTTGGGAACGCGGACCGGGCGGTCTTCTGCCCTGTCCCGGCCGAACTGGCGGGGACCGGAGTCGCCGCGGTCAAAGCTGCGGGCAGGACGATCATCGCGGCTGCCGAACGGCTTGCGGTTGTCGCCGCCGCTAAAGGGCTTGCGGTCAGAACCGGCACCGGCACCGAAGCTGCGGCGTTCCCCGCCACCTTCACGCGGAGCACGATCACCATACGGCTTACGGTCGCGATCCCCGCCGCCGCTGTAGGGCTTACGGTCAGCACCGCCGCCGGTACCGCCGCCAAAGCTGCGACGTTCCCCGCCACCTTCACGCGGAGTGCGATCACCATACGGCTTACGGTCAGCTCCGCCGCCGCTGTAGGGCTTACGGTCCCCTTCACGCGCCGGGCGGTCGCCGAAAGGCTTCCGATCCCGATCGCTGGAGGCAGGGCGGTCGCCCGGGGCGCCCCGATCATCGCGAGCACGGTAACCACGGGGATCGCCGCCGGAGTTGTTTGTACCGCGGAATCCACCGCCGCCCGAATTGCGTCCGCCGCCAAAGTTGCCGCGGTCGTTGCCTCCGCGATTTCCGTCGTTGTGCTCAGCCATGCTGGATTCCTCCTGTTATGAGCTGACCACTGGCGCAATCGCAGCCGCTCTATTCCGTGTTTCGTTCCTACGCAACCCGAAATCAAGCGCTTCGAAGTCCGTACATCTCATCCAATTCTAGGCGAGTCCCCTGCGCCCGGCTAACGGCAGGGGCTGTTTCGACGGTCCCGGTGTCAAGCCTCACAGACAGGGCCGGGCT
>DASWAW010000532.1:0-7557 GCA_036390955.1 Arthrobacter sp. | reverse complement strand
GATTCGTTGCAGTGTCAGCCATGGAAACTATCTCTCGAGGGGGACTTGGCTCGTACACTGCGCTGGATACTGTGAGCCGGGTTACTTTCTTCCTACAGGATGCTACCCGGAGCCCGGGCAGCAGGGGAATCCGTCTCAGATAGTGTCCGGGCCCTTGACGAGGCGCTCCGGGGTGACCCCGCCCCCGCGTTCCCGACTGGCTCGCAGGTGGGGGCCTTACCGGGCGATTTTGAAGTTGAACGCACCGGTGCCCAGCGCGCCCCAGATCCGCAGCCAGATCGGCATGATCATTTCGGCGCCGCGCGCTGTGGTGATGTCGCCCAGATCGATGATGTCCCGGTGCCCGAGGCCCCTGAGCAGGCCGGCCACGGCTTCCTTGGCGGCCGCGTCGTTTCCGGAAACGAAGACCGAGTGGTCTCCCCCGGCGACGCTCAGTGGATCCACCATCACGCTGGCGGTCATCGTGTTGAGGGTCTTGACCACGCGGGCTTCCGGGAAGGTCCGCTGGATCTGCTCCCCGAGGCTGTCGGTGTTCACCGGGTCCAACGACGGAGGAAACCCGTGGGAGAAGTCCAGCGGGTTCGCGATGTCCATCAGCACCTTGCCGGCCAGGTTGCCTGCTCCCGCTGCGGTGAGCGCCGTGAGTGAGCCAGCGCCGTTGGTGGCGTTGACGACGACGTCCGCACCGGCAGCGGCGTCCGCGAATGTGGCGACGCCGATCCGGCTGTGCGCCGCGTGCCACACGGCAAAGGGTGGACCGCCCGTCGCCCCGGGCTCGGTCCGGGCCAGCGTCACCCTGGGGTCGCGCGTTCCGATCACCACGTCATGCCCCAGCTCCGACAGCGCCCCGGCGATCGTGGGGCCAACGGTGCCGGTTCCCATTACTGCAATCCTCATGGTGTCCTCACTTCTCAACGGGCCGGGGTAGACAGGTTCGTCTATGCATGGCCCCGACGCTACCAGACAGACCTGTCTACGGCAAGGACGGGGCGGGGCACCCGGGTTCGGACATAGACAGACTTGTCTGTGTACCATAGAGCCATGACGCCGCCTCCAGCCACAGCGACCCCGGCCGTCCGCACCCCCGCCGGGCAGGCCAGGGAGAAGATTCTCGCCACGGCCTTCCGGCTGTTCTACGCCCAGGGGCTCCGGGGCGCCGGCATCGATACGATCATCGCCGAATCCGGCGTCGCCAAGGCCACGTTCTACAAGTATTTTCCGGCCAAGGACGACCTGATCCTGGCGTACCTGGAGAAAGTCGACGGCGTCTGGACCGGGCAGCTCCACGCCGCGGCGGAAGCCGCCGGCCCTGACCCCGCGGCCCAGCTCGTGGGGTTGTTTGATGCCCTGTCCAGCGCCTGCCGCCGCGACGGCTACCGCGGCTGCGCGTTCATCAACGCCGCGGCCGAGTCTGCTTCCGGAACCCGCATCCACGAGCGGACGGTGGCCCACAAGGACCACATCAGGGCCTGGATCCGCGGCCTGGCCGCCCAGGCCGGTGTCCCGGACCCGGACCAGCTCGCCCGCAGCCTGACCCTCGTGCTCGACGGCGGCCTGGCCAGCGGCGTTCTCGACGGCGACCCGGCGGCGGCCACCGCCGCCCGGAACACGGCAGCCCAGCTCGTCTCTGCAAGCCTCGGGAGGAACCCGTGACCATGCCGCAGGCTGATCCCGAGGCCCAGCTCGCCCGCTGGCATCGCTTCCGGACGAGCCGCAACGCTGCCCTGGCCAGCGAGTACGGCTGGCTGACCCTGACCTCCTTCCAGTGGCTGGAGGGCCGGCCGGCCGCGGTCGAACTCGCCCCCGGACTCTGGTCCACGGACGGCACGACGGCGTTCCTCACCGCCGAGCCTTCCGACGGACTGACCCTCGTGGAGACCGGCGAGCCCGTGGACGGCACCGTCAGCGCGGCGCTGGCCAACGAGGAGTCGCTGCTGTGGGTCCAGTACGGCGGGGTGGACGGCCGGCAGGTCGTCGTGGAACTCGCCATGCGCGCCAACAAGTACGCCGTCCGGACCCGCGATTCGAAGTCGCCCGTGTTCACCGAGTTCGACGGCGTTCCCGCCTTCGACTACCGGCCGGACCTTGTGGTCGAGGCCAGCTTCCACCCGTACCCGCAGCCCGTCGACGTGCCGATCGGCACCGCCAACCCCCTGGTCGACGGGGTCCACCGGTCCGTCGGCGAGCTCGTGTTCCGGCTCCCCGGCAAGGACCACGACTTCCACCTGCAGGCCGAGGAGGAAAAGCTCGGCGCCCTGACCGTCACGTTCCATGACGAGACCAACGGAGCAGCCCCGCCGGAACTGGCAACAGCCGAGTGGCGCAAGGTCTCCACCGCCCGGCCCCGCGTCGATGCCGAGGGAAACCGGACGGTTACTTTGGATTTCAACCGGGCGATCAATTACCCCAGCGCCTTCACCCCGTACGGCACCTGCCCCATGCCGGTGAAGAACAACAGCCTGGACTACCGGATCGAGGCCGGGGAGAAAGAGCCGGCGCTGTTCTAGACGATCGCTGACACCCCGGTAACAGCCCGGCCCACAATCAGCGTGTTGATCTCGAACGAGCCCTCATAGGTGTAGATCGCCTCGGCGTCGGCGAAGATCTTGGCCATCCGGTAGTCGGTGACGATCCCGTTGCCGCCGAGCAGGGACCGGCCCATCGCCACGGATTCGCGCATCCGGGCGCTCACGTAGGACTTCGCCAGCGCCACCTGCGGCATGTCCGCGGTGCCGCACTCCTGCAGCTGCGCGATCCGGACCATCATCCCCATGCTCGCGACGGCGTTGCCGAGCATCGTCACTAGCTGCTGCTGGACCAGCTGGAATTTCGCCAGCGGCCGGCCGAACTGCTGGCGTTCGACGGCGTACTGCCGGGCGACGTCGAACGCGGCCAACTGCTGCCCAACACCCTGCCAGGCCACCATGATCCGTGAGCCGCGCAGCAGCTCGTTGGTGTCCTCGAAGCTGTTGATGCCGGCGAAGCGGTCCGACTCGGCCACCTGCACGTCCGTGAACACAATGTCCGCGTTCTGCACCGTGCGCAGCGCGATCTTGTTCTCGATCCTGCTCCGGCTCACGCCCGGAAGGCTGGCATCGACGATGAAGCCGCGGATCCCGCCGTCGGCCTCGTCGCGGGCCCACACGAGGAGGTAGTCGCAGAACGTCCCGTTGCCGATCCAGCGCTTGGCACCGTTGAGCACCCAGGTGTCGCCGCCGTCGGGCGCCCCGCCGGAAACGCGCCGGGCGACGGTTTCCATGCCGCCGGCCACGTCGGAGCCATGCTCCGGTTCAGTCAGTGCGAACGCGCCGGTGGTCCGAAGGTTCGCGGCGTCATCGAGCAGGCGGGCCTTCTGTTCCTCGGAGCCGAAGCCGTAGAGCGATTCGACGAAGAGGTCGTGGTGGACCAGGAAGAACGTCGCCAGCGAGGTATCCACCCGGGTCATCTCGGCGATGACCAGCCCGGCGAACAGATGGCTGTAGCCGCGCTGGGCCGGCGCGCTGAGTTCCAGGGCCGCCAGCTTGGGCAGGATGTGCGCGGGGAACTCGGCCTTGTTCCACCACTCGCCGGCGAAGGGTGCCACCTCGCGGGCCAGGAACCCCCGCAGTTCAGCCAGCTTTGCCCGTTCCGGGGCGTTGAGCATCGACTCGAAGTCGAAGAAGTCCGCGGTCGGCAGCCCCGCGACGGAGCCGGCCGGCGCCGGGGAAGCGGCGAGCCCGGCACACGTCATTTCGGCCCCATCCGGATGGCCCCGTCGAGGCGGATGGTCTCGCCGTTGAGCATGGCGTTCTCCACGATGTGCGCGGCGAGGTTGGCGTACTCGGCGGGGCGGCCCAGCCGGGACGGGTGGGGCACCTGCTGCCCGAGGGAATCCTGGGCTTCCTGCGGCAGCCCGGCCATCATGGGTGTCTCGAAGATGCCCGGCGCGATGGTGGCCACCCGGATCAGCGACCGGGCGAGTTCGCGGG
This sequence comes from Arthrobacter sp., assembly GCA_036390955.1. GTDB lineage: Bacteria > Actinomycetota > Actinomycetes > Actinomycetales > Micrococcaceae > Arthrobacter. The sequence goes on along the minus strand of DASWAW010000532.1, from coordinate 3,589 downwards.
CGATCGGCAGGGTCATCGCGTGCACCGCGCCCTTGGAGGCGGCGTAGGCCGGCTGGCCGATCTGGCCGTCAAACGCGGCGACGGAGGCGGTGTTGATGATGACGCCACGCTCCGGCCCGCCAAGTTCGGTCACGGCCGGCTCGGTCGCCGCCATCGCGGCCGCGGCAAGGCGGATGACATTGAAGGTGCCCACGAGGTTGATCTGGATGACGCGGTTGAAGTTCTCCAGCGGCAGCACGCCGTCGCGGCCCAGGACCTTGCCCGGGGTGGCAATCCCGGCGCAGTTGACCACGATCCGCAGCGGGCCGAGGGCGACGGCGGCGTCGACGGCGGCCTGCACCTCTGCCTCGCTGGTCACGTCGGCCGCCACGAAGACCGCCTGGTTGGCCAGCCCCTGCGGGCTGCTGGCGCCGGCGGCCCCGGCGTGGGCCCCGCCCCGGGCGTTCAGCTCGGCGGCGAAGGCGTCGCCGGCGGAGCCCGGCAGGTCCACCAGCACCACGGAGGCGCCGGCGTCGAACAGGCGGCGCGCCGTGGCAGCCCCCAGGCCCGAGGCCCCGCCCGTAATCAGCGCAACAGTACCTTTGATGTCCATGCATCCTCCTTGATGTGGAACCGGAACCCGCCACGACACTGTGGGCAGCGTCACGAACTTACAGGGAACATTAGTTAGTGAATGTTAACTGGAATGCGGGCATTCCGCACCTTTGCCCCTCCCCTCCGCGACCATCCCGCCCCACAGGCTGCCGCCGCTAGGCTGGAACCATGAGCCCAGCAGAGCATTCCGCCGCCCCCGACTGGTCGTTCCGCGCGGACGAAGCCGCGCGGTCGGTGACCAGGCTGTTCGGGCAGCGGCTGTTCTTCCTGCCGGGGACCCACATCGGCGCCATCGTCCGGCCCTCGGGACGGCTCAGGAACCTGGCCCGGCCCTGGCACTACTGGTGGCAGGCGCACTACGTGGACTGCCTGGTGGACACCGGCCGCCGCGAACTCGGCACCGCCGGCCGGCCCGGGAAACGGTTCGACGGCGCGGACCGGCCCAGCGCCGGCAGGCTCGCCTCCCGGCTGGTCACCGGAATCCGGCTGCGCAACTTCCTCACCTTCGTCAACAACTACTACGACGACATGGCCTGGCTCGCACTGTCCACCCTGCGGCTGGAGAACCTCGCCGAGCTGAGCCGCAAATCGGCCGGACGGCGCCGCAACGCCAGGGTCCTGCAAAGCCTCACCCTGCAGTTCGATTCCGCCTCCACGGACGACCTCGGCGGCGGCACCTTCTGGAGCAAGAAACGGGATTTCAAAAACACCCCGGCCACAGCCCCGGTGGCGCTCTACTACGCCCGCACCGGCCAGGCCGCCAAGGCGCAGGCCCTGCTGGACTGGCTGGACGCCCGGCTGTTCGACCCCGAACAGGGGATGTACCGGGACGGCCTCCGGATCGCACCCGGCGGTGAGGTGGTCCTGGAAAGCGCCATCTACTCCTACAACCAGGGCCCCGTCCTGGGCGCCCTGCTGGAGCTCGGCGGCGGGGCGAACCTGGCCCGTGCGGCCTCCCTGGTGGCTGCCGTGGCGCGGAACCTCACCCTCCCGGCCCCGCCGACGGGCGGCAGCGCCGCCGTGCTGCGCTGCGAGGGAGGCGGCGACGGCGGCCTCTTCACCGGCATCCTGGCCCGCTACCTCGCGCTGGCCGCAGCCGACATACGGCTGCCCGCCGGGACCAGGGCGGCGGCCTCCGCCCTCGTGCTCAACACTGCCGCGGCGTTCTGGGAGGGCCGCCGGGCCGTGGCGGGCCAGGAGCCGCTGCCGGGCAAGGACAGCCGGATCATCTTCTCCGCCCGCCCCGAACTCCCGGCGCACCAGTCCTACCCGGCGGGCGCCGCCGTCGAACTTTCCACCCAGCTGCAGGCGTGGATGGTGCTGGAGGCCGCGGCGGCGATCACCGGCGCTGCCGGCGCCCAGACGGCGACCGCGGCCGCCCCGGAATCCCAGCCCGGCAATTAAGTCATGCAATAGTTTCGTAATTGATGTGATCCTCACCACTTAAGGCGCTCTCAGCTTGGTTGCTTAGGTTTGGCTAACCTACAGTTTTTCCTAGTGAGCATGCCCTAACTTCCCCCGCTCACAGGGGGCTAGGGTTCCCAAGACCTTCCTTGCAGAAAGCAGCCCCATGAAGATCCGCAACAACGCGCTGGCAGGTATCGCACTTGCCGCCACCGCCGCGCTCGGCCTCGCCGCCTGCGGCTCCGGCACCTCCACGGCCGCCAGCAGCAGCGCCGCCGCTGACGGCAAGATCTCGGGAGAGATCACGGTCTACAACGCCCAGCATGAATCCCTGACCAAGGAATGGGTGGACGCGTTCACCGCGGAAACCGGCGTCAAGGTCACCCTGCGCCAGGGCTCGGACACCGAGATGTCCAACCAGATCATCCAGGAGGGCCAGGCCTCCCCGGCCGACGTCTTCCTCACCGAAAACTCCCCGGCCATGGCCCAGGTGGAAAACGCCGGACTCTTCGCCGACGTCGACAAGGCCACCGTCGACCAGGTGCCCGCCGAATTCCGCCCCTCCACGAACAAGTGGACCGGCATCGCGGCCCGCTCCACCGTGCTGGTGTACGACAAGGCCAAGCTCACCGCAGACCAGCTGCCCAAGTCCATGCTGGATCTGGCCAAGCCGGAGTGGAAGGGCAAGTGGGCGGCATCGCCGTCCGGCGCCGACTTCCAGGCGATTGTCTCGGCCCTGCTGGAACTCAAGGGCGAAGCCGCCACCGAGGAATGGCTCCAGGGCATGAAGGAAAACTCCAAAGCCTACAAGGGCAACAGCACGGCGATGAAGGCGGTCAACGCCGGTGAAGTCGACGCGGCCCTGATCTACCACTACTACTACTACGGCGACCAGGCCAAGACCGGCGAGAACTCCAATAACGTCACCCCGTACTACTTCAAGAACCAGGATCCGGGCGCCTTCGTGTCCGTCTCCGGCGGCGGCGTGCTGAACTCCTCCAAGAACGCGGCGGCGGCCCAGGCCTTCGTCAAGTTCATCACCGGCAAGAAGGGCCAGGAAGTCCTGCAAAAGGGCACCTCCTTCGAGTACGCCATCGCCTCCGATGTCGCGGCCAACGAGAAGCTCGTCCCGCTGCCCGAACTGCAGGCACCCACCGTGGATCCGGCCAAGCTCAACTCCGCCAAGGTCACCGAGCTGATGACCAAGGCAGGTCTGCTCTAACCACGTGACAACCAAGCTGGCGGCTCCCGAAACATCAGGGAACACGACGACGGCGGGCAGGGGCAAGAGCCCCCGCCCGCCTTTCGGCGTATCCGTAATTGCGGTCCTGGCGGTCCTCATCGCGCTTTTCGCGCTGATTCCCCTCGGCTACGTCATCGTCATGACGGTGGCCACCGGGTGGGACACCGCCATGGACCTGATCTTCCGGGCACGCGTCGGCGAACTGCTGCTGAACACGGTGCTGCTGATGCTGGTCACCGTGCCGCTGTGCCTCATCCTCGGGGTGGGCGGTGCGTGGCTGGTGGAACGCACCCAGCTCAAGGGGCACAAATGGTGGGCCGTGCTGCTCGCGGCCCCGCTGGCCATCCC
>DASWAW010000531.1:0-2395 GCA_036390955.1 Arthrobacter sp. | reverse complement strand
CCCTGCCCGTGGTTACCTGGGCGGCCTGGCCGTTCCACCGGGCCGCCGCCATCAACGCCCGGCACCTTTCCTCCACGATGGACACGCTCGTCTCCATCGGGGTGACCGCCGCGTACGTCTTCTCGGCCTGGCAGCTCCTCGCGGACCCGCAGATGACCGCCCACCCGGGGATGGACAGTATGGAGATGGGCTCCGGCGGGCTCTACTTCGAGGTTGCCTCGGTCGTCACGACGTTCCTGCTGCTGGGCCGGTATCTGGAGGCCAACGCCAAGCAGAAGGCCGGAGACGCCCTCAAGGCCCTGCTGAACCTGGGCGCCAAGGACGCCACGGTTCTCCGCGACGGGCTGGAGCGGCAGATCCCGGCCGACCGGCTGGGGGTGGGCGACCTCATCGTGGTCCGCCCCGGCGAGAAGATAGCGACGGACGGCATCGTCGTCGAAGGGTCCTCCGCGGTCGACGCCTCGCTGGTCACGGGCGAATCGGTGCCGGTGGAAGTCGGCCCGGACAGCCCGGTCACGGGCGCCACCATCAACACCTCCGGCCGGCTGCTGGTCCGCGCCACACGCGTCGGCGCGGAGACCACCCTGGCCCAGATGGGCCGGCTGGTTTCCCAGGCCCAGACCGGCAAGGCGCCGATCGCGCGCCTCGCGGACAGGATCAGCGCGGTGTTCGTGCCGGTGGTCCTGGCCATCGCCGTGGTGACCTTCGGCGCCTGGCTGCTCGCGGCCGGCCCGGCGATCAGCGATGCCGAACTCCGCGCGGCGTTTACGGCCGCCGTCGCCGTGCTGGTCATCGCCTGCCCGTGCGCCCTGGGCCTGGCCACCCCGGTGGGGCTGCTCACCGGGACCGGCCGCGGCGCCCAGCTGGGCATCCTGATCAGGGGTCCCCAGGTCCTCGAGGACACCCGGACCGTGGACACCATCCTGCTGGACAAGACCGGCACCGTGACCACCGGCCACCTCGCCGTCGACGGCACGCAGGCGTTTGGAACCTTCGATCCTGCCGAGGTCCTGCGTCTGGCCGGAGCCCTGGAGGCCGCTTCCGAACACCCGATCGCCCGCGCCATCGCCGCCGCGGCACTCGCCGCTGAGGGCTCCAGCAGCGCCTCCGGCGCCCTTCCCGCCGTCGTTGGCTTCCGCTCCGCGCCCGGCGGCGGAGTCCAGGGAACGGTCGAGGGCCGGCTCGTGACGGCCGGCCGGACCGGCTGGCTGGAGCAGAACGGCATCGCTCCGGCCGCCGCGCAGCTGGCGGCCCTAAGTGCCGCCGAAGGCTCCGGGGCCACCGTGATCTGGCTCGCCGTGGACGGGGAGCCCGCCGGCATCATCAGCCTGCGGGATACGCTCAAGCCAGGCTCCGCCGCCGCGATCTCGCGGCTGCGCGGGCTCGGTCTCCGGCCGATCCTCCTGACCGGCGACAACGCAGCTGTGGCCGCGCAGGTGGCTGCCGCCGTCGGCATCGCCCCGGAGGATGTGTTCGCGGGCGTGCTGCCGGAGGGCAAGGTTGAGGCGGTGCGCAGGCTGCAGTCCGACGGCGCCACGGTCGCCATGGCCGGCGACGGTGTCAACGACGCGGCCGCGCTGGCCCAGGCGGACCTCGGCATCGCGATGGGCTCGGGCACCGACGTTGCCATCGAGGCCGCCGACCTGACGGTGATGGGCAACGACCTGGGCCAGGTCGCCCAGGCCATCGAGCTCTCCCGCCGGACCCTGGCGACCATCAAGACAAACCTCTTTTGGGCCTTCTTCTACAACGCCGTGGGTATCCCGGTGGCGGCCCTGGGGCTGCTCAACCCGATGATCGCCGGCGCCGCCATGGCCGCCAGTTCCGTGCTGGTCGTGGCCAACTCCCTGCGGCTGCGCAGCTTCGGCAGGTAGCCCGCCAACCGCTGCGGGCTTGCTCCCCTCAGGCCGCCCCGAAGCGGACGGCAGCCTTGGCTTTGGCCTTGGCGGCTTCCTCCCCGCGGTCCTTTGCCGGGGCATGTGTCACCAGGGAGTCGAGCAGGTGCTGCGTGGCGTGGGCGATCTCATGCACCGCCCGGTTGAAGGCCTCTTCGTTGGCCTTGGACGGCTTGGTGCTGCCGCTGATCTTGCGCACGTACTGCAGCGCAGCCGCTTCCACTTCGGCGGTGGTGGCATGGGGTTCAAAATTGTGGAGGGTCCGGATGTTGCGGCACATATCTCCATGCTAGGTGCCTTCGGGCCCGGGATCGAGGGGCCCCGCGCGGGATGGGTGGAGCCGCCGGCCGGGCGTGTGCCGGCGCGCGATGGGGAGGGCTGCCCATCGACACTTTTTCGGCGGGCAGGGTAGGTTCGAGGCAATGGACTTCCGGGAACCGCCGGGGGCCTTTGGGGGATGCCGGCATGGCCCGGGCCCGTTCACATGATTTGAGGAGATT
>DASWAW010000530.1:0-9400 GCA_036390955.1 Arthrobacter sp. | reverse complement strand
TTCCCGCCGACGAGGCTGAGCACGGCGGCGCCGCCGTCGTTTCCGGCTCCGCGGCGTTCGATCCGGTAGTCGCGGCTGACGAAGCCGGGCTGGGTGGCCTCGTGCCTGGGCAGCGGACGGACTCCGGCGAAGGTGTAGACGATCTGCTCCCGGTCCACGGTGATCTCCGGGAAGACGTGCCCGATCAGGTCGAAGAAGTAGTCGATCTCGGCCTCGGTGCACACGGCGTCCGCTGCCATGTCGGCGTCGACGTCGGTGGTGCCCACCAGGACCCGGTCGCCCATCGGATAGATCAGCACGATCCGTCCGTCGGTGTGTTCAAAGAAGATCTCGCGGCCGTTGCAGGCGGCCAGCAGCTCCGGGTGGTCCAGCACGATGTGCGAGCCCTTGGTGCCGCCCATGAACGCCGACGGCGCGCCCATCGCCTGGTTGGTCAGGTCGACCCAGGCGCCGGTGGTGTTGACGATGATGTCCGCGGAGAAGTCGAACAGTTCACCGGTGAGCTCGTCCCGGAGTTCCACGGTGCTTCCGGTACGCCCGGTTCCCGGGCTGTCCCGGACGGACACCAGGGAGAGGTAGTTGCTGGCGCGGGCGTCACTGGCGCCCGCAGCGCCGGCCTTCTCGCCGTCCTGGAGCACGTCCAGGGTCAGGCGCTCCGGGTTGTGGACGGAGGCGTCGAAATAGGTCGCGGCGTATTTGATGCCGGGGTGCAGCTGCGGCAGTTCCGCCAGGGCCCGCTTGCGGCCGCGGAACTGGTGCCGGGGCACGGTGCCGCCGTCGCGGGAGAAGAAGTCGTACAGGCTCAGCCCGACTTTGATCAGGAAGGCCCCCCGTTCCTTGGGTGCGCCCTGCTGCTTGTGGGTGAGGAAGCGCAGCGGGGCGGCGAGGACACCGGAGAAGGTGCTGAAGATGGGGATGGTGGTCTGGAGCGGCTTGACGTAGTGCGGCGCGATGCGCAGCAGCCGGTTGCGTTCCACCACAGATTCCCGGACCAGGCGGAACTCGCCGTTTTCGAGGTAGCGGATGCCGCCGTGGATCATGTGTGAGGAGGCGCCGCTGGCTCCCTGGCAGTAGTCGCCGCGCTCCACCAGGGCGACGTCCACGCCCTGCAGGGCCAGATCCCGGAACGTGCCCACTCCGTTGATACCACCGCCGATGATCAGCACCTGGGCGTGGGGCCGCGTCCGCAGCTTCTGCACCGATGCTCGCTCGCCGGCCTTGGCCTGGTTGCGGGCTGAATCCTTCTGTCCCAAGAACTGCTCCTTTGGGTTTGGTCCTGTGCGGCGCGCCACGCGGCGCGGCGCCGTTCATCACTATTGTTTGGAGTAATGGAAAATGGAGTCAAGCACTATGCACAAACGTGCAGAACGGAAATGGGATGACACCCTCACGCCACTCTGACGCCCTCCGCGCGGCCCAGTTGTATTACCTGCAGGACCTGACCATGGACGCCATTGCCCGTGAACTCCGTACCTCCCGGTCCACCGTGTCGCGGCTGCTTTCCTCGGCCCGGGAATCCGGGCTGGTGCAGATCCAGATCCGCAGTCCGCTGGACACCGGCCCCGAGCTGGCAAGCATGATCCGGGCCGAATACAAGGTCGATGTGCACGTCGTTCCGGTCGTGGACACGCTGAATGAGGCGGAAACACTGGACCGCGTGGCCATGCAGGCCGCTCGCACCATCGGACCCCTGGTCGACTCCAATGCCATCATCGGCGTCGCCTGGGGCTCGACCCTGAGCGCCGTCAGCCGACACCTGACCCGGAAGATCACCCACGACACTGTGATCGTCCAGCTCAACGGCGCAGGCAACATGCAAACCACCGGCATCACCTATGCCTCAGACATCATGCGTCGCTTTGGCAGCGCCTACGGGGCGCGGGTGGAACAGTTCCCGGTCCCGGCGTTCTTTGACCATGCCGCGACGAAAAGGGCCATGTGGAATGAGCGCAGTGTGCAACGGATCCTCGAACTCCAGTCCCGGATGAGCATCGCGATTTTCGGCGTGGGATCCGTCGACGCCGACTACCCCAGCCACGTCTACGCCGGCGGCTACCTCGACGAGGATGACCTGAGTGTCCTGGCGAGTTCGGACGTGGTGGGCGATGTGGCCACGGTGTTCTTCCGTGCCGATGGCTCCGCGGACGGCATCACCCTCAACGAACGCTCCACCGGCCCGGACCTTGCACAGTTGCGCCAGGTGCGCCGCCGGATCTGTGTGGTGTCCGGCGCCTCCAAGATCAACGGCCTCCGCGGCGCCCTCGCCGCGGGCCTGGCCACGGACCTGATCCTCGACGAGGCCAGCGCGCGGCGGCTGGTCAGCTTCGACGGCTTGTCCTGAGCAGGGCTTGTCCTGAGCTGGGCTTGTCCTGAGCAGGGCTTCCCCCGAGCAGGGCTTGTCCTGTCCTGGGCCGCCGGGCCGGGCAGGATCGGCCTGCCGTGGGGATTAGGGGCGGCGGAGTCGGTAAAGTCGAGGTTATGAAACCCTCGCCCCGGCTGAGCCTCAACAACGGTGTCCTGATCGACCAGTTGGGGTTCGGACTCTACAAGGTGCCTCCCGCCGAGGCCGCCGGACTCGTGACCATGGCGCTCGAGGCCGGCTACCGGCACTTCGACACCGCCGCCATGTACGGCAACGAAACGGGCGTTGGCCGGGGCATCGGCTCGCTGTCGAGCTTCGTGAGCCCCGACGGTCCGCGGGGCGGTTCCGGCGAAGCCTCCCCCTCGCTCTCGCGTGAGGACCTGTTCGTCACCACCAAGCTCTGGAACGACGACCAGGGCTACGACGCCACGCTGCGCGCCTTCGACACCTCCATGGCCAACCTCGGACTGGAATATGTGGACATGTACCTGATCCACTGGCCGTGTCCGCGCCGGGGGCTGTATGCCGAGAGCTACCGCGCCATGGAGACGCTGTACCGGGAAGGCCGGGCGCGGGCTATCGGGGTGTCGAATTTCCAGCCGGCCCACCTGGACCGCCTCCTGCAGACCGCGGAGGTCGTCCCGGCCGTCAACCAGATCGAGCTGCACCCCTGGCTCCAGCAGGAGGAACTGCGCACCCTGCACCGCGAGCTCGGAATCACCACGGAGGCGTGGAGCCCGCTGGGCCGCGGCCAGGTCCTGCAGGATCCCGTGGTGCTGGATCTCGCCGCCGCGCACGGCAGGACGCCCGCGCAGATCATCCTCCGCTGGCATATCGAGCTCGGCAACGTCACCATCCCCAAGGCGAGCTCCTACGCTCGGATCAGGGAAAACCTGAACGTCTTCGGCTTCAGCCTCGATGACGCCGCCATGGACGCCCTGGCCGGTCTGGAACGCGGCTTCCGGACCGGCTCCCACCCTGACTCCGTCAATTAGGACCCTTCGAATGGAACACGTGGCCACCGAGCCCTCCCCCGTCACTCCCCTGTTCAGCGCCGGGCTCGAGGCCCGCACCCATGCCGCCGAGGTGGTCCTCGACGGCACCAGGGTCGCGTACTGGATCTACGAGCCGGTCCGCGTGACGCCGGCAACCCGGACCATCCTGGTCATCCACGGCTTCCGCGGCGACCACCACGGGCTGCTCCGTGTGGCCGACCAGCTCTCCGAGATGCGGCTTATCATGCCGGACCTCCCCGGTTTCGGCAGCTCTGCCGCTTTCGTCGGCGCCGAACACAGCGTCGAGCGCTATGGCCGGTTCATCGCCGACTTCATGATGGCCCTGGGGCTGGGCCCCGACACGGTCCTGCTGGGGCACTCATTTGGCTCCATCATCGCGAGCCACTATGTGGCAACCCACCCCGGCACGGTCTCCGAGCTGATCCTGGTCAATCCGATCGCCGCCCCCGCCCTCGAAGGGCCCAAGGGGCTCATGACCAAACTCGCCGTCCTGTACTACGAGGCCGCCGCACGCCTTCCCCGCCGGCTGGGACAGGGCCTGCTGCGCAGCCAGCTGATCGTCCGGGTGATGAGCGAGACGATGGCGAAGACCCCGGACAAGCAGCTCCGCCGCTTCGTGCACGCCCAGCACAGTTCCTACTTCTCCGCCTTCGCGGACCGGGAGAGCCTGCTGGAGGCATTCAAGGCCTCGGTCGGCAGCAACGTCGCGGAAGTGGCCCCGAGCCTCACCCTTCCCGTGCTGCTGGTCGCCGGGGAAAAGGACGAGATCGCCGCGCTGCCGGACCAGCACACACTGCTGGCCCTGCTGCCGGACGCGCACCTGGACGTGATCCCGGGCGTCGGCCACCTGATCCACTACGAGACCCCGGAACCCGCCGCGGGCTTCATCCGCCGCTTCCTGAAGGACCATGCCGCGTGAAAATCCTCATCGATGCCCGCTTCACCCGGCTCGACCACCATGACGGCATCAGCCGGTACGGATCCAGCCTGATAGAGGCCACCGCCAAAATCGCCGATGTCTCCATGCTGATCAGCGACGTCCGCCAGCTGGCGCTGCTCCCGGACGTGCCGTACACCCTGATCAACAGTCCACTGTCCCCGGCCGAGCTGTTCGTGGCCGCCAAGGTCAACAAGCTCGGCGCCGACGTCGTGGTCTGTCCGATGCAGACCATGGGCAGCTGGGGCCGCAAATACGCCCTGGTGCTGACCCTGCACGACCTGATTTACTACGAGCACCCGGCCCCTCCCGGCTTCCTGCCCGCCCCGGTCCGGGTCCTCTGGCGGCTGTACCACAAAGCCTTCTGGCCGCAGCGCCTCCTGCTGAACCGGGCCGACGTCGTCGCCACCATCAGCTCCACGACCGCGGCGCTGATCTCGAAATACCGGCTCACCCGGCGTCCGGTCCGGATCGTGGGCAACGCCCCGCAGCACGGCCACGCCCCGCGGGACCCCGGGGCCGGATCCGAAAAGACGCTGCTGTATATGGGTTCCTTCATGCCGTACAAAAACGTCGAAACCATGATCCGGGGCATGGCGGAACTCCCGGACATGAGCCTGCATCTGCTCAGCCGGATTACCCCCGAACGCCGGTCCGAACTCGAGGCCCTGGCGCCGGCGGGCGCGGACATCGTCTTCCACAACGGAGTGACCGACGCCGAGTACGAGGACATGCTGGGACGCACCACGGCCCTGATCAGCCTGTCCAAGGCGGAGGGCTACGGTCTGCCCCTCGTTGAAGCCATGTCCCACGGCACACCCGTAATCGCCAGCGACATTCCGATCTTCCGCGAGGTGGGCGGCGACGCCGTCAGCTACGTCCATCCGGACTCACCGGCAGAGTTCGCCGCGGCGGTCCGGGCGCTGGAGGAGCCGGACCTGTGGAAGGCCCGTTCCCGCCGCTCGGTGGAGCGCGCCGCGGACTTCAGCTGGGACGACTCCGCCCGCAGGCTGCTGGACGCCGCCGAAGAGGCCGTGGCACTGCGCGCCCGCCGCTCGGGTAAGTAGAAGTGGCCGGCGCGAAGAACTAATCTGCGCCGAACTCGCCGGTACGCTGCGGGTTCGCCGGTTTGTCGTTACGGCGAACCTGCAGCATACCGGCGACCTCGGCACCACGTACGTCGCTTGGGCCGGCCATCCGGGACGGGACCGTCCTAGAGCACGTCCACGCCGTCGAGCCGCAGCTGGACCGGGTCATCGGTTCGCTTTGCGGCGGCGGCCACCTTGACCGCCCGGAGCACCCGGGTGACCTCCCTGGCCTGCCCGTACGGGATGAACAGCAGTGTGCGGACGTCCTCTGCCGCGGCCCCCGCGGCTCCGCCCTGGCCGGGTGCGCCGGTAAACACGAGGGGCGCCGGACCGGCGGTCCGCAGCACGATCCCCTGCGGGCCAAGCTGCTGCTCGACGGCCTGGGTGAAATGTCCGACGGCGGTCCGGCCGCCGGTGATGGAGGCGACCCGAACTGCCGGGGGGAGGTGCAGTTCCTGGCGCAGCGACAGCTCCCGCTGGGCGTAGCCGGCAGGATCCCAGCGCAGCAGGGCCCCGACGCCGGCCGCGTCGTCCGCGGTGACGACCACCAGGCCGCCCTCTCGGGCGGGCCGGACCAGGGCGGCCGCGTTGAACCAGCGCCGGACGGCGTCCTCCCCCGCCCGCAGGTTTTCGCGCCGCAGCAGCGAATCGCCGTCGAGCAGCAGCGCCGCCGCATAACCGCCGTCCGCGACCGGCTCCGCGCCGACCGTGGCCACGACCAGTGCCTTCGAATCCGGGACCGTGGCCAGCACCCTGTCCCCGGATGAGGTGACCACCGGTTTGCCCGGGAACGCGCGGCCCAGTTCTTCGGCCGTGCGCAGCGCCCCGGTGGCTCCCCGCCGGAGCCGGACCCCGTTGCACGTTCCGCAACGCCAGTCCGGTGCCGGGGTCGAACACCAGCGGCACTGCGGGACGGCGGAGCTGCCGCTGGCCCCGGCGATGGCCAGCGGCCCGCTGCAGGCTGTACAGCGGGCCGGTTCACGGCAGTTTTCGCAGGCGAGCGACGGCGCGTAACCGGCCCGCGCCACCTGGACCAGCACCGGCCCGCGTTCGAGCCCCTCTTTGGCGGCCCGCCAGGCGGCGCCCGGCAGCCGGGCGATCCTGGCCAGCGGGTCATGCTCGAGTTCGTAGCTGTCCGCGGTGTTGAGCACCCGCGGAACGGTCCGGCGGACGACGGCGCGGTCCGCCTCCACCGGCCACGCCCACCCGGACTCGACGAGGCGCTGCGTTTCGGTGCTCCGGGTGTGCCCGGCGAGCAGGCAGGCCGCGCCTTCCTGCCCGGCGCGCAGCAGCAGGACTTCGCGGGTGTGGGCGTAGGGTGAGCGCTGCTCGATGTGCAGGTCGTCGCCGTCGTCCCAGCACACCACGAGGCCGGGATTGTGCACGGGCGCGTACGCGGCGGACCGGGTGCCGACGGCGACGCCGGCGGCACCGCTGAGGATCCGGAGGAAGCTGCGGTAGCGCGGGGTCTGGCCGTCGTCGGCGGTGAGCCGGGCGACATCCCCGGCGGGCAGGAGCTGCAGGAGGGCCGCTTCGACCCGGTCCAGGTCCCGGTAGTCGGGCACGACGACGACGGCGCCCCGGCCGGACAGGCGCACGGCGGCGACGGCCTCGGCGATCATCCGGGGCCAGCCTCCGGGGCCGTAGCCCTGGAGCGCGCTCAGCACGGCGCGGGGAGACTCCCCCGCGCTGAGATGCTGGAGGAAGGCCGGGCCGTTCCGGTAAGAGGACCAGCTTGAGGCCTCGAGCCCGGCAGGAACTGCCGCGCCGGCCCCGTGGTCCTCGCCCCCGTCCGCGAAGAGGGCCGGATCCAGGATCCCGTCGGGGGCGAGGTCCTTCTCGAGTTTCGCCATCCGCGGCGGCACGGCGACGCGGAGCACGTCGCTGACGTTGCCGGCGTAACGCGCCGCGACGCTGTAGGCCAGGTCCGCGACGGGGGCTGTCAGCACCGGAACCGGTGAGACCACCTTGTGCAGCGGGACGAGGGGGTGGCCGGCGTCGGAATCCGCCACCCGTTCCGTCAGGTAACCGGCAAGTTCCTGGCCGTTGAACTTCACCTTGACCCGGACACCGGGCTGCGCCGCGGCGTCGAGCACGGCGGGCACACTGTAGTCGAAGGGCCGGTCAAGGTGCGGAAGGGAGGATTCGAGCCGCACCCGGGCCACCGGGAGCAGGTCTGCGAGGGGCGGCCCGGGGGCCGCGGCTGCCGAGGCTGGAAAGCCCTGGAGCAGCGACAGCTGGAAGGGCTCGTCCTGCGCGGCGGCGCCATGGATCGGGCTCATCGCGGGTGTCCTCCCTTCAGCAACGGGTCAGTGCCGGCCCAGGACGCACCGGCTCAACAAAGAATAGCCAGGCCGCCGGGATCGGCGGCCTGGCTACAGCACATCACAGGGCAGTGACATTATTTCGGGACAGTAGTCCAAGACAGCATCTCCAGTCAGGGACAGAGGGCGTCTCAGGCGTTGAAGAAGGCCTTCAGCGCATCGACCCGGTCCAGCCGCTCCCAGGTGAAGTCGGGATCGTCGCGGCCGAAGTGGCCGTGCGCCGCGGTCTTGGCGTAGATCGGGCGCTTCAGGTCGAGGGCGTCGATGATGGCCCGGGGGCGCAGATCGAAAATCTCGGCGATCGCGGCACTGATCCGGGCGGGGTCAACGGTCTCGGTACCGAAAGTCTCCACATAGGTCCCGACCGGGCGGGCCTGGCCGATCGCGTAGGCGATCTGGATTTCGGCGCGCTTCGCGAGTCCGGCGGCGACCACGTTCTTGGCCACCCAGCGCATCGCGTAGGCCGCCGAGCGGTCCACCTTGGACGGGTCCTTGCCGGAGAAGGCGCCGCCGCCGTGGCGGGCCATGCCGCCGTAGGTGTCAACGATGATCTTGCGGCCGGTGAGGCCGGCGTCGCCGACCGGGCCGCCGATGACAAAAGCACCGGCCGGGTTCAGGATGTTCCTGGCCCGGGAGATGTCCAGGTTGGACAGCGCCATGACCGGGTCGACCACATGGGCGGCGAGGTCGGCGCGGAGCTGGTCGAGGCTGGCCCCTTCGGCGTGCTGGCTGGAAATCACCACGGTCTCAACCGAGACGGGCCGGTCGCCCTCGTAGCCGACCGTGACCTGGGTCTTGCCATCGGGGCGCAGGTAGGAAAGTTCGCCGTTCTTGCGGACCTCGGTGAGCCGTTCGGAGAGGCGGTGCGCGAGCCAGATCGGAACCGGCATGTAGGACGGGGTCTCGTCGCTGGCGTAGCCGAACATCAGTCCCTGGTCCCCGGCGCCCTGGAGGTCGTAGTCGTCCTCCTGGCGTCCTTCGCGGGCCTCGAGCGAATTGAACACGCCCCCGGCGATGTCGTTGGACTGCTGGCCGATGGAGACCGAAACGCCGCAGCGGGCGCCGTCGAACCCGTTCGCCGAGGAGTCGTAGCCAATGCCCAGGATGGTCTCCCGGACGATCTGCGGGATTTCAACGTAGGCGTCGGTGGTGACCTCGCCGGCGACGTGGACCAGCCCGGTGGTGGCCAGCGTCTCCACGGCTACCCGGGACTCGGGATCCTTCGCCAGCAGGGCGTCGAGGATGGCATCGCTGATCTGGTCACAGATCTTGTCGGGGTGTCCCTCGGTCACCGACTCGGACGTGAAGAGCCGGAGCGAGGCGGGCGTGGACCCGTGGAAATCAGGGATGTGCAGCGGTAAAGTCACTCAACTACCTTACTGGTTGGAAAACGGACGTCCGGCGGCGTGTGTCCCCGTGCTAAGGAGACGTTGCTTGCGCCAGGTTCAGGCTGGCGGAACGGCCCGGCTCAGCTCGGCACTGACGCGGTCGATCACGGCAGCCGCAACATCGGATTTGGAACCCGACGCCTCTTGAGGTTCGGAGCCGGAGCGGGAAAGGATGACTACGGAGTTGGTGTCCTCGCCGAAGACCTTGTCCTCCCCCACATGGTTGACCACCAGCAGGTCACACGCCTTGCGGCGCAGCTTGGCCGCGGCATAGTCCAGGACGTC
>DASWAW010000529.1:0-9067 GCA_036390955.1 Arthrobacter sp. | reverse complement strand
ATCTTTCACGTAACGTCATTCAGGCAAGGCCACTACGGCCCTGCACAGATCAGGAAAGGACACTCCGATGTCAGCATCATCTTCGATGAAAAACATTTCGGCCACAACCGGCCGCGGTTTCGTCCTGCCCACCAATCTGTTCTCGGCTGAGAAGCCGGCGAGCCTCCACCTGACCTCGTCCTATGGACAGGATCAGCGCTGGACGGGCCACCACAGGCACCGAAGTAACTTCTGAACTTAGACTGCAATGCAGTCCAGAACCGCTTCGGGTAAGTCCAAACCGAGGCGGTTTTTTGTTGCCCGAAACGGGACACCAATACGAACCGCCTCCGCCGGGAAACCGGAATGGGGATGTAGCTCAGATGGTTAGAGCAGCGGTCTCCAAAACCGCAGGCCGCAGGTTCGAGTCCTGTCAGCCCCGCGCAACACCAACAGCACTCGCAAGAGATGCAATTGCGTTTTGAGAACTTCATAGTGAACGTGAAATAACCGCAGAGAAGTGCCGGGCCGCCAAGCCAGGCGCTGCAATTCAATGCGGCCGAAAACGATTCCCGGACCGGCGGGCAGGAGTAATCCTGAATGGCCGGTCCGGGGATTCTCGGGAGATTACCCAAGTGGCCAAAGGGGGCGAACTGTAAATTCGCTGGCTCAGCCTACGTCGGTTCAAATCCGACATCTCCCACGAAGTACACGCCCGTCTGGCGGAATTGGCAGACGCGCCAGATTTAGGATCTGGTGTCCGAAAGGACGTCTCGGTTCGACCCCGAGGATGGGCACGGTGGCCATGAGCAGGGTGGCCCAAGTTCTGGCATTACCGCGACACCCTTGACCGGGTGGGTGCTTGCCAGGGCGATGTAAAACAAATACCCGCCGCCGGGTGGTTCCGACCACAAGGCCTGTCCGTGGACAGCAGCTAGTCCCTGCTCACCCCACGTCCAGGCGCCCGGTGTCTCGCCCGTCTGGCGAAATTGGCAGACGCGCAACCTTGAGGAGGTTGTGTCCGAAAGGACGTCCCGGTTCAAATCCGGGGATGGGCACGCAACACAAAGGGAGGCCCCAGCCGACTGGCGGCGGCAGCTGGTTCGAAACCAGCCTGCGGGTAACCGCGTGGGAGTTCGACTCTCCCGGTCTCCGCGCGAAAGACAAGAGGAGAGATGTCGGGCAGGTTTCCCGCAGGACGATTGCTAATCGTCTATGGCTGGTAACGGCCATCCGGGTTCGAGTCCTGGGCTCTCCGCGGTGAGGGAGACTCCGGTGTCCGCACACATGAAGCAGGAACGGCAGCGTGCTGTCGATGGGGGATTAGCTCAGTTGGTAGAGCATCTGTATGGCATACAGAAGGTCGTGGGTTCAAATCCCGCATTCTCCACTGATCCGCAAGGATCTCGGGGCCGCGTCGCGGTCACGATGGGGCTATGGCGCAATTGGTAGCGTACCTGCTTTGCAAGCAGGGGGTTCAGGGTTCGAGCCCCTGTAGCTCCACGGCTGGGAAGGGCGGCGGTTCGGGTCCGGGAAGATCCCTTAGAGGGGCACCGCACGCCGGCCGCCGGCCTCCCGGCATTGATCCCGCCAGCGAAGGAGAAAGCAGTGAACACCACCGTTTATTCCGACGCGGACGGCATCTGGGTTGCCTGGTCCGATCACAGTTTCACCGCGGCGCCGGCCGAGCAGACCGGCTGGCACGGCACCTGGCATCCGGTCACGATCCCCGGATCGTTCCCCGGCTACTGGGCCGAGGAGCCCGTCGAAGCGATGAACCGGATTGCCGTCAACCCGGACGTCACCATCAAATGGCTGACGGCGTGGGAAGAAGGAGCACCACTCCAGCTCGCTCCGACGATCGGCCTGGACGGCACCTGGGAGATGATCCCCGGCGTCGCCGAGGACGACATCGGGAACTGGAACTGGTGGAAGCTGACGAAGATCCGCGAGGACATCGCCCGCAACCGACCTGACCGGGTCGTGTGGATGGACGACGACATCCGGTCTGATCCGGCCTCGCTGGCCTGGGTGGAGTCGCTGGACATTCCGGTGCTGGTGATCTGCCCGAGAATCGAACATGGTCTCACCAGGGATCACCTGGCCGAGATCGAAGCGTTCATCGGGACGTAGAAGATGGGCCTGTAGCTGAATCGGAATAGCACCGAGCTTTTACCTCGGGGAAGCGGGATCGAAACCCGCCGGGCCCACGCAGAATGACAGCCGGAAAGACGGCGCACCAAGCCTCTCTAGCTCATTCGGTAGAGCTGGTGGGGAGCGCCACGACTTCGTCCGCACACATGGATGGAGTGAAGACCCAGGATCAATACAACGGCTACATGAGCGAATACATGCGGAATCGGTACCACGCTCTGATGAACGAAGCCCGATCCTACCTGGGTGGAAAATGCGTCCTATGCGGGTCGGAGGTAAACCTCGAACTGGACCATATTGACCCAGCGACCAAGCTCTTCACCGTTTCGAACGGGTGTAGCAAGCCTCGAGAGGAATTCTGGGCGGAGGTCGAAAAGTGCCAACTCCTCTGCGTGGAACACCACGTCGAGAAGACGGCACGTGAAGCCTCAGTGGGGCACGGCGAAGGCGCTTCCGGCAAGAGAAACTGCCCATGCGGGCCGTGCCGGGCCAAAAAGGCATTGTACATGCGCAGCAACTCCGCGAAGTACAAGGCCAGTGCTCGGCGGGCCAAAACCGAACGGCTTGAGAAAGTAGCTGCATAGACAGCCGGAAAGACGGCAATGCCTCCATAGCTGAGTTGGTCTAGCACTTGACTCTTAATCAAGGGACGCAGGTTCGAACCCTGCTGGGGGCACGAAGTGCGGTACGGCTAGGCAGGATGTACCTAGGAGAATGCCGTCGTACCGCACTCCACATCGTCTAACGGCACGGTTGTCTAGCTCATCTGGTCAGAGCGCTTCGCTGATTACGAAGAGGCACGGGGTTCAAGTCCCTGGACAGCCACTCGACACACCAGGAAAGAAGACCATGACTTCACAGGCCATCGCCGACCGCAATGTGCACGCCCAAACGGGCCTGCTCGCAGCTCTCAAAGCTGTACGGACCGGGAAGGGTATGACCGTGGAGGCTGTGGCCGAAACCCTGGGCGTTGAACCGGGCGTCATCGAAGCAGTCGAAGACGGCCGGAAGGAACTGAACCTCACCGAGCTGCGGCACTACGCCTACTCGGTCGGTGCCGTTGTGGAATACGACGTCGTTCCAGCAAGCCGCGGGTAGATCCCGCATAGTCCCCTATAGCTCAACTGGCAGAGTATTCGACTGTTAATCGAAGGGTTCCTGGTTCGAATCCAGGTGGGGGAGCGTTGTCCGTACTGGAGTGTGGCTATGCCGAAACGCATAGCGGGCGCTCACAGGCTGGCAGAGAGCTCATTCCAAGCCGGGTCGATCCCGGCTCGGGTGAACGGTAAGAGTCCGTTAGTCCCGATTCGTCCAATTGGCAGGACGTCGGTTTCTGGTACCGAAAATTGAGGTTCAAATCCTTGATCGGGAACGATGCAAGCACCGCCCTGGCGGTCCGGTAAGAGCCCGGATCTGGTTCTGTAGCGCAGTTGGTTAGCGCGCCGCCCTGTCACGGCGGAGGTCGCGGGTTCGAGTCCCGTCAGAGCCGCGGGGAGTAATCCTCAATGCAACACCAGGCCCTGGTAGCTCAGTTGGCAGAGTATCTCCTTCGTAACGAGAAGGTCCCCGGTTCGATTCCGGGTCAGGGCTCGCTATTCGTCTGGGGTGGTGGTTCCCCCGAGGGTATGACGCCGCACAACCAGGTGGCGTTGACCCGGACGGATGCACGTCGGTTGGCGATAAGGGCATCGCGCCCGCTCTTTAGCGGGAGATCACCCCGGACGAAAATCCGGGCAGGGCCAGCTCCCTGGGTTCGAGTCCGTGACCGGCGCCGCAGCAAAAATCGGGGTGTGGCGCAGCTTGGTAGCGCGCGTCGTTCGGGACGACGAGGTCACAGGTTCAAATCCTGTTACCCCGACTCTGCAGAGATGCAGAACTAATGGCGGGATGGCGGAGCGGCCAAACGCAGCTGCCTTGAAAACAGCCGTCGGGAAACCGGCCGGGAGTTCAAATCTCTCTCCCGCCGCACACATGAGGTTCGCCAGCAGTACCAACTACCAAAGGGGAACGCCTTGGGCTTCAGCTTCCGCAGGATCATCAAACTCGGCAAGAACACCCGGCTGAACGTCTCAAAGACCGGGATCTCAGCCTCACGCAAAGCAGGGCCCGTCACGGTCAACAGCCGCGGACGAGTCACCATTCGTCTGGGCAAAGGTATGTCCTGGCGCCTCTAAAGCAGCACCCCGGCGCGCCCTGAACAGCGTGCCGGTTTCGGGATGTGGCGCAGCTTGGTAGCGCACCTGGTTTGGGACCAGGGGGTCGCGTGTTCGAATCACGTCATCCCGACGATGTGGACGTGAACGCCGTCCGGGGGTCAATTCCGGCGGCTTCCAGGATGGCGCCGGCCAGCGCGACGGCATCATCGACGCGGTAGTTGACGGCAGCCGAGACGCCGTCGGACTGGTCGATCTGGATGGATGGCAGGTCCTTCTTGAGAATGGGCCGCCACACGGTCAGGGAATCCTCCGGGATGTCAACGCTGGAGTGGGTGTGTACAACATAGTCCGCGGCTGCCATGGGCTATCCGTTCCTCGTCGAAAATGGGCAAGAGAACAGTGTAAGCACAACCGGCCCGGCTCCGGCCGGCAAGGTCTCCTAGCTCAGTTGGTAGAGCGCACGACTGAAAATCGTGAGGTCCCCGGTTCGAGCCCGGGGGTGACCACGGGGGATTAGTGTCCCTCCTCGAAGTACCAATGCGGGAGTAGCTCAGTGGCCAGAGCGGCGGCCTTCCAAGTCGCATGTCGCGAGTTCGACTCTCGTCTCCCGCTCGAAGGCGCCCCGTGCGCCCTCACGCCTCCGTAACTCAGATGGATAGAGTGCCGGCCTTCTAATCCGGAAGTCGCTGGTTCGAATCCAGCCGGGGGCACGCAGTAATCACGCCCGGCTAGCTCAGTGGCAGAGCGCGTTCTTGGTAAGAACGAGGTCACCGGATCGATTCCGGTGCCGGGCTCGAGGCGCCGCCGCACGAACGCGGCGGTGGCGCCGCATGGTGGGTGTAGCTCAGCTGGTAGAGCGCCTGGTTGTGGTCCAGGAGGTCGCGGGTTCGAGCCCCGTCACTCACCCCAGTTTCACGCCCGCGTAGCTCAGGGGATAGAGCGCCTGCCTCCGGAGCAGGAGGCCATGAGTTCGATTCTCATCGCGGGCACGCATCATCCTGGCCCCCATCGTCTAGTGGCCCAGGACACCGGCCTTTCACGTCGGGAGCACGGGTTCGAATCCCGTTGGGGGCACGCAAGAAAGCAACACCTTGGCTCCATCGTCTAATGGCAGGACGCCGGCTTCTCAAGTCGGTGACGGGGGATCGATACCCCCTGGAGCTACCACGCGCCACTAGCTCAGTTGGATAGAGCGCCGGTCTACGGAACCGGAGGCCGGGGGTTCGAGTCCCTCGTGGCGCACGCACAACGAATACCTGCCTGCGTAGCTCAGATGGCAGAGCGCCGAGCCCATAACTCGGAGGTCACTGGTTCGAGCCCAGTCGCAGGTACGCATGTCCTTGCCCGCCTGGCCCAATTGGCAGAGGCGCGACCTTCAAATCGTCGATGTTCCCGGTTCAAGTCCGGGGGCGGGCACCAGATCCTGATGGTGATTCCGGACACATATCGCTCCACGTGTTGCCATTTTTTTCGATTGCCGCACACATGGTCTAAGTCACCTCCGGCACCTCTCCCTTCGAAGAGGCATAAAAAATAGGCGAACGGGAAGCTACCGTTCCAGGCACCTACATGTGTCCGGGCGTAACCTGCCCGGTTTTCCTCTGAGATTCAAGGAAGAACTTGAAGAAATCATCGCTTCTCGGCAAGGTCTCGTCCGCTGTCCTTATCAAAATCGGCATGCTAACGGCTGCTGCGGCTCTCGCCAGCGCGGTCGTGGTTCCGGCCTCCTTTGCAGCTTTCAGCGGCACCACCGCTAACCCCGGCAACACCTGGTCGGCTGGCTCGGTGAACCTGACGAACAACAAGGCAACTGCCATGTTCACTGCATCGAGTATCGCGCCTGGATACACAGAATCTCACTGCATCACGGTCAGCACTACCTCGACCATCGCGACGGTGTTGTCCTTCTATGCGGTGCAGGGTGCTAACACGAACGGTCTGGCCGACAACCTGACGCTGAACGTGGCAGCAGGTTCAGGTGGCACAGACGGTGCTAGCTCCTGCACGGGCTTCGTATCAGCACAGTCGCTGTACTCCGGGACCATGACGGGGCTTAGCTCCGCTCACGGCACCGCCGGTACGGCGTTCGACGTCACTACGCAACTGGCCGCAAGCGGTTCCCAGCAGTTCATGATCACCGCGACGCTTCCGTCAAGTGCGCCGAACACTGTCCAGTCCGGCACGGCCGGCATGGACTTCAACTGGATGAACCGTAACCCGTAGCTCTTTCGGGTTGTGGGATCTGATTCGCAATGAAAGGCATTACCGCTATGGCAGGACGGCCGGTTGTGAAAGTCGTGCAGCCGGCCGTCGCTGCTCTAGCGGGCTTCTATCTCAGCACCCTGTTCTGCCTGGCCCTGTGGGCGCTTGCGCCGCTTCTTCTTGGCTGGCAGCCGACAGTTGTCATGTCAGGGTCCATGGAGCCGACCGTCAATGCCGGGGACATCCTGGTTGCCTCGACGGTCAGCCCGGAAGAGATCCAGGCCGGCGCCATTAAGCCCGGCATGGTGTTGCTTGCCGTGAACCCGCTGGATAAGGGAACCTTGTTCACCCACCGGGTCGTCAATATCCTTCCTGACGGCCGAATCATCACCAAAGGCGACAACAACGGGTCCCTGGATCCGGAGCCGTTGCCGACCGCCAGCATCAGGGGCATCGAAAAGCTGCGCATTCCGGGGATCGGCATGCCCATCCAGGCGTTCCACGCCGGAGACCTCCTGCCGCTGGCCGCTTTCGTGGTTGTCACCACCATCGCGGCGGTGATCGTTGTGGACGATGAGAAGCGGACCGCCGCGGCGAAGTCCGCCGAGGACGCCTTGGAAAACGATGTCGAAGAAGACACCGGCGGGGACTCCGAAACTGTAACCGGACCCGTTCCAAAGACACTTCCGCCAACTGACAGGCTTTCCCGCAGGCCGACATGGCCTGTGAGGCCCCGCAGGCGCCTTCCAGCTCCTCAGGTGTACGCCACGCGCAAGGAGGCCCGCCGTGCCCGCCAGCGGGAGCGTGGGAGCATAGCCATGGCCATTGCGCGCACCACGACGATCGCCGCACTGGGCGTTGCCATGCTTGTTGGCGGGTCAACAGCCCAATTCACGGCCACGACTGCGCCGCCCAGAAGCTCCTGGGCAGCGTCCGCCAGTTTCGGCGGGTCAAATGTGGCGACATGCAACGGCGCGAAGTACACCGTTTCGATCACTGCCGCGACGATCACCTGCACCATCGTCAGCCCCGGGACAGGGTCGGTAACCCACGACCTTACAATCCAGGGAACAGGCGCCAACGCCAAATGGACGGTAACCGCAGACTGGTCCGGCGTCACTAAGTTCAAGAACGCCACGCTCACAAACTACGGCTACACCGGAACGTCAGGCATCCCCGGCCCTACCTATCTCCTGACCCCACTCAACCTATGTACAGGGAGCCCGCAGCCGGATGTCGCAACCTCTACGTGCAACTTCACCTGGATCGGCAGCGGCTTGGCCGCCAGAACTCCGCGGTTCATCATCTATCTGAACCCGTAGAAGTATGGAATCTTCGCAGCAGCCACCTCCTGCCTTCCCCGGCATGGGACCGAAAGGTCTGGACATTTCCAGTCGCCAATACCCGCCCGGGCTGTAACTCTCGTAGACCAGAAGTCGACTGCCGCGCAAATTTGTCGCCCGGCGGAAGCCCGTCGGTCCGAAACCTACGCATGTTTCCTCTCGGGCCCGATGGGCCGCCGATATTCATATCGCCGAAGGGGACGAATTGCCTGTCATGACCTCACTTGATGCACGATCCAAAGTCTCAGCTGACAGCGGGCAGCTCGTCCAGGTCCTGTCGTCCATGCCCATGACTGATCCTGACTACGGCGCCTGGTGGGACACCCAGGACGGTCGCTGGCTGTACGCAGAGATTAACACCAGAATCGGTGAGCGGCTCGCCGCTTCCTTGCGGCAACGGTTCGGGGTCAGCAACGAAGCTGCCGACGTCGCTAACACCGCCGTCACGATCCTCCGGCAGGACTTCGTCCACACTTACATTCTGCGTGCCGACGATCCTTGGGCCTACCTGTCGCAGATACTCAAACGCGACATGATGTCCACCTCAGGCGCCTATTTCCGGGTCGAACTCGCTGACGAGGCCGTGCGCGCTTCTTCCGTTCTCCGAGTCGAACCAGCCGCGGTATCCCTCCATGAGGCCAGCGAACTGACGTTTGACGTTCTGGCACCCGGCGTCCCCGACTATCTGCGGGGAAGCTTGAGAGCTGCCATCCTGTACTTCGCAGAGCTCGGCGGTGCGCGCCTGAGCCATCTGTACACGCACGCGACCTCAGATGTTGAGCTGACCGGCCTGGGCCTTGTCCGCGAGGAAATCCTGGCCATCGCCAACGCGGTTCTTGGCAGCCGGCCCAACAACCGCCAGACATCACTGATCGCAGGGTTCCTGAACGACCCGGCCTTCGACCCACGCTCATCGATCCAGCACCGCCGTGCCTTGAAAAAGTTCCAATCCCGCATGGCAGGCGCCGCGACCAAACAGGAGGCCCTCGTTGGCTAAGCGCGCAATGGACCAACGTCTCGCCTCGGAATTCCCGCGGCACCGTGCTGACTCGAGATTCGCGGACCGGTCCTTGCCGGTCGTGGCCCTGATTACCGGCGAGAACGACGGGGCCGGTACCGACCTGGAGCTCGCCGGGCCGGTTCTCTCAGGGTTCACCCCCGCCGCCGAAATCAGCCGGCACGAACTTCCTGATAACTACTTCCAGCCGAATCCCAACACCTCCGTGTGGCTGA
>DASWAW010000528.1:0-3443 GCA_036390955.1 Arthrobacter sp. | reverse complement strand
CCGGGTCTCGCGCTGGATCAACAGGCTGCGCGCCGCCAGGTCTAACCGGCCACCAGCTTCCGCGCCGCAGCCGAGTGCTCCGCAATGAGCCCGGCGATGTCCAGCCCGGGAATGCGGCCGTCCACCACGCGCCACTGCCCGCCCACCATGACGCGGTCCGCCTTGTCGGCTGCGCACAGCAGCAGGGCGGCGACGGGGTCGTGGCTGCCGGAGAAGCGCAGTTCGTCGAGTTTGAAGAACGCCAGGTCCGCCTGCATTCCCGGGGCCAGCTGGCCCAGGTCCGGCCGGCCCAGGACGGCGGCGGAGCCCCGTGTCGCCCAGCCCAGCGCCCGTTCCACCGGGACCTGCGCGCCGTAGCGCAGCCGCTGCAGGTACAGTGCCTGCCGCGCCTCCAGGATCATGTTGGAGGCATCGTTCGACGCCGAGCCGTCCACCCCCAGGCCCACCGGGACCCCCGCGTCCTCCAGTTCCAGCACCCTGGCCGTGCCGGAGGCCAGCCGCATGTTGGAGGTGGGGCAATGGGCGACGGCGGTGCCGGCGGCTCCCAGCGCGGCAATCTCGCCGTCGGTGAAGTGGATGCCGTGGCCCAGCCAGGTCCGGTCGCCCAGCCAGCCCACACTTTCGAGGTACTCCACGGTCCGCAGGCCGAACGTCTCGCGGCAGAAGTCCTCCTCGTCCAGGGTCTCGGCCAGGTGGGTGTGCAGCCGGACATCGAGCCGCTCCGCCAGGGCGGCACTCTCCGCCATGACCTCCCGGGTGACGGAAAACGGTGAGCACGGCGCCAGGGCAATTTGGATGGAGGCACCGTCGCCGCGCTCGTGGTACTCACCGATGAGCCGTTCGCTGTCCGCCAGGATCACGTCCGGCGACTGCACCGTGGACTGCGGCGGCAGGCCGCCGTCGTTCTCGCCGAGGCTCATGGACCCGCGGGTGAGGGTGGCCCGCATGCCGAGTTCGCGCACCGCCCGGACCTCGATGTCGATGGCGTCCTCCAGGCCGGCCGGGAACAGGTAGTGGTGGTCCGCGGCGGTGGTGCAGCCGGAGAGCAGCAGTTCTGCGAGGGCAACCGTGGTGGCCAGTTCCAGGTCGCGGGGTGTGAGCCGGGCCCAGACCGGGTACAGGTTCTGCAGCCAGGGGAACAGCGGGGCGTTGGCCACCGGCCCCCAGGCGCGCGTGAGGGTCTGGTAGAAGTGGTGGTGCGTGTTGATCAGGCCGGGCAGCATCACGTGGCTGCCGGCGTCGAATGTTTCCTGGCACGGTGCGCCGGGCAACTGGCCGGCGGCCAGCACTTCGACGATGACGCCCCCGCTCACCACGAGCCCTCCGGAGGCGTCGAGGCTGTTGGCGGTGAAGGCGCCGAGCGGGTTCTTGATCCAGAGCCGCGTGCCGGGCGCGGGATGGGGCGTGCCTGCAGGGTGGGGGAGGGTCATGGAGGGATCCTTGTCTGGTGGTTGCCGATGCGTGCAATTCCAGCTCAGTGATGCCCTGTCTGCTGATCCAGGTGGCCGACGGAGAGGCGCCGGTTGGGGACCAGCGTAGGGCCGCCGGAAGCCGCACGTCAATGACGCGGGATGCGCCACCGGAGTGTGACCTCCCGGAAACATGAATTTCACATCCTGAAATTAAGTTTCCAGAAAACTATGGCGCAGCTCACTTTCCGGTGCTAATCTCGATCTTGCCAAAGGCGGGCACCCGGACTCCGGGGAAGCTATCTACCAGGCGCAACTTAACCTTCAAAAGCACATGCTGAAGCCTGGTAACCGTCGCATCTGGCCCTTCCGTCTCCCCTCGGTATACCGGCTTCCCAGCAAAGGGAGTCGCATCATGAGCAGCACCGTCACGGCCGAACATTTCCTGGCCAGATCCATTCAACTGGCCACGGCCAACGTCCTGAACAGCGGCGGCCCATTCGGCGCCGTCATCGTCACCGAGGCCGGTCAGGCGTTCGATGGCGTCAACCGCGTCACCGCCACCAACGATCCCACCGCCCACGCCGAAGTCACGGCCATCCGGCGGGCCTGCAGCGAACTGGGCACGTTCGACCTGCGGGGAGCCACCCTCTACACGAGCTGCGAGCCCTGCCCGATGTGCCTCGCCTCCGCCCTGTGGGCGCGGGTGGAGCGCGTGGTCTTCGCGGCGGACCGGCACGACGCCGCGTCCGTCGGCTTCGACGACGCCGTCTTCTACGAGTACTTCGAGAACGAGAACCGGGATCTCCTGATGCCGGTGTCCAAGCTGGAACTGGCCGATCCCCAGGCCCCCGCGGTGCTGGAACCGTTCAACACCTGGAACACGCTCGGCTCCAGGATTGACTATTAGGTCCGGCGGCTGACATGACAATCCTCGATCAGTCCCACGAAGGCCCGCAGCCGGCAACGACGCCGGCCGCCAACGCCGCAGTCCGTTCCAAGCGCCCGGCCCGCAACACCCGGCCACCGGCGTCGAACGCTTACCTGGACCGCTTCTTCCAGATCACCGAACGGGGTTCAACACTTGCCCGTGAGTTCCGCGGCGGCCTGGTCACGTTCTTCACCATGGCCTACATTGTGATCCTGAATCCGCTGATCCTGGGCGGCTTCAGTGCCGGCAATGCACCCACCGATGTGGCCGGCGGCTGGCTGCCGGCCGCGCAGGTCGGCGCGGTCACCGGACTCACCGCCGGTGTAATGACCATTCTGTTCGGGCTGGTAGCCAATCTGCCGTTTGGCCTGGCCGCGGGGCTGGGCATCAACTCCTTCCTCGCGGTCTCGGTCATCCACGAGGTCACATGGCCCGAGGCCATGGGCCTGGTGGTCATCAACGGCATCCTGATCGTCCTCTTCGGCGTCACCGGCGCCCGGACGGCCATTTTCCGGGCCGTCCCCAAGGAACTGAAGGCAGCCATCACTGTCGGCATCGGCCTGTTCATCGCGTTCATCGGCTTCGTCGACTCGGGCTTCGTCCGGGCGACGACAGCCGGGCCCCCGGTGCAGCTGGGTGACAACGGCTCCATCACCTCAGTTCCCACTCTCGTCTTCATCGTCGGACTCCTTGTCATGGGTATCCTCGTGGCCCGCAAGGTCCAGGGCGGCCTGCTGATCGGGATCGTCGCCACCACGGTGCTCGCAGCAGTCGTCGAGGCGGTCCTGCGCATCGGTCCCGGCAGCGACGCAAACCCCGGCGGCTGGCACTTGAACACCCCGGTGCTCTCCGGCCAGCTGGTGTCGGCGCCCGACCTGGGCCTCGTGGGACAGTTCGACATGTTCGGTGCATTCGGCCGGATCGGCGGGCTTGCCGCCACCATGCTGGTCTTCACGCTCGTTTTCACCAACTTCTTCGATGCCATGGGCACCATGACCGGACTCGCCAAGAGCGCCGGCGTCGCCCACAAGGACGGCACGTTCCCGCGGCTCAAGTCAGCCTTCATCGTGGAAGGCTTCGGTGCAGTGGCCGGCGGCGCCACC
>DASWAW010000527.1:0-2352 GCA_036390955.1 Arthrobacter sp. | reverse complement strand
CTGCCTGAGCCCGGGAATGGGCATGTCCCCCGGGGAGAAGCGGTTAAGACAGGCTCCGGTACTCCAGGAGCGCCGCGGTCCCCATCCCCCCGGCGATGCTGATCATTGCCAGCGCCAGTTGCCCCTCGACCGGGCTGCGGCGGGCCTGGGCCAGCAGCCGAGTGACCAGCACCGCGCCGGACGCCCCGTAGGCGTGCCCGAGTGCCAGTGCGCCGCCGTCGAGGTTGGCGCGTTCCGCGGAGATGCCCAGCTGGTCCAGGCACGCCAGGGTCTGCGATGCGAACGCCTCGTTGAACTCCACCAGCCCCACTTCCGAGGCAGCGACGCCACACCGTCCCAGCAGACGCTCAGCCGCGGCGGCCGCCCCGATGCCCAGCAGTTGCGGGTCCACACCGGCAGTGTCCGTGCCCAGCACCAGGAGGCCGTCGCGGGCGCCCAGTTCGCGGGCGCGTTCCACCGAAGTGATGACGACGGCGGCGGCACCGTCCGCGTCGAAGCAGGAGTTCCCCGCGGTCACCGTGCCGCCCGCGGCAAACGCGGGTGGGAAGCGCGCGAGCACGGCGCCGGTGAGGCCGCGGCGGGGCCCGTCGTCGGAACCGACCGTGCGGGACCCGTCGTCGGAACCCGCACCAGATGGCCGGCCCGGTCCGGGCCCGCCGTCGAGCGGGACGATTTCGGCGTCGAAAAACCCCGCAGCGGCGGAGGCGAGGGCGCGCCGGTGGCTGCGCAGCGCGAGCCCGTCCTGGCGCTCCCGGCTGATCCCGAAGCGGGCGGCCACATTTTCGGCGGCGACCCCCATATCCGGATCTCCGAGGGCCAGGGGTGAGAACTGCGCCCGCGCGAAGAACTCCGGGGCCCCGCCGGCAGCCCGGCGGGCACGCATCGGTGCTGTACTGATGCTCTCCACCCCGCCGGCCAGGTACAGGCCGCTCCCGCCGGCGGCCACGAGCCCGGAAGCCAGCACGATCGCGTCCAGACCCGAGCCGCACTGGCGGTCCACTGTCAGGCCGGGGACGCTGACGGGCAGCCCTGCCTCGAGGGCCGCGAGCCGGGCCACGTTTCCGCCGCCGCCGACAGCGTTGCCGATCACCACATCGGTCACGGACGCCGGGGGCAGCCCCGCACCGCTGGGCAGGCTGCTGGGCAGGCCGCTGAGCAGGCTGCGGAGTACGGGGGCCAGCAGCTCGTGCGCGGGCAGGGACTTGAGCGCCCCGTTGGCGCGGCAGATCGGGGTCCGGCGGGCGCTGATGATGACCGGCTGCCGGTCGTCGGGAAGGATCCGCCGCGGCCGCTCAGCCAAGGCGCCGGATCCGCGGGTCGTTGCGGGCAATCCAGTCGAGCAGCAGTTCCCGGCTGAGCTTGCCGCGGTCGGTCAGGGGCAGCCCGGCCAGGACGAAGTATTCCATCGGCCGCTTGTTGCGGGCCAGCACGTCCTCGACGCCGGCCCTCAGCTGGGTGGCGGTCACCCCGCCGTGTGAGGGGACGATCCCGGCGATGACCTTCTGGCCGCGGAGATCGTCCGCGCGGCCGGCGGCGACGGCGGCGGCCACGCCGGGGACCGAGGCCAAAGCCAGCTCGACCTCATGCGGGTAGACGTTGGTGCCCGAGGTGATGATCATGTCCGAGCGTCGGCCCAGCATGTGCAGGATCCCGCCGTCGAGGTAGCCCTGGTCCCCCACCGTGTGCCAGCCATCGAAACTCTGCAGCGCCTGGCCGTCGTCGCCCCAGAGGTAGCCGTCGCTGACCATGCCGCTGCGGACACAGATGTTGCCGTCAGCGCCGTCCGGCAGCTGGACGCCGTCGTCGTCGAGGATGCGGATTTCGACGCCGGGAAACGGCTTCCCGATGCCGGTTCCGCGCTGCTCCGGCGGCTGGCCGGGCGGGAGGCCGGCGCCGGAGACGAAGCTGAGCTCCGAGGCGCCGTAGTATTCGAAGATCGTCGCGTTGGGGGCCCAGCGGCGGGCGGCCTCCAGGGTCCGCGCGTCGAGTTTTGAACCGGCGCAGATGATGCTCCGGATGCCCGAGGCGTCGACCCCGCCGCTCAGTCCCCGTTCGCTGAGGAGACGGAGCATCGTGGGGACGAGGACCAGCCGGGTGATGCCATCATGGCTGACCGCGGCGTGCACGTCGCCGACGTCGAAGCGGGCCAGGGTGTGGAACTCCGCGCCGGCGTACAGGCACTCGGCCAGGGCATAGAGGTTCAGGCTGGCCGCGAGCGGCCCGGGCGCCAGGGTCCGGTCGTCCGCCGTGAGGCCAAAGAAGTCAACCGACGCGTCGAACGACAGCCGCCAGGACCGGCGTGAGCGGGTGAAGGCCTTGGGGACAGACGTGGTGCCGGAGGTGAGGCCGATC
>DASWAW010000526.1:0-14956 GCA_036390955.1 Arthrobacter sp. | reverse complement strand
ACCATTGAAGACAGCACCCTTGAAGGAGCCACAGCATGAGCCTGCGCGAACAATTCGGCAAAGATGTCCTGCTGACCGGCTGGGGCCACAGCCGCTTCGGCAAACTCACGGACGAGACCCTGGAGTCACTGATCGTCCAGGTCGCCACGGAGGCGATCGGCAACGCCGGGATCGAACCCGGCCAGATCGACGAGATCTACCTCGGCCAGTTCAACTCCGGCATGATGCCGCTGGCGTTCCCGTCCTCACTCGCGCTGCAGGTCTCGGAGCAGCTGGCCAACGTCCCGTCCACCCGGGTCGAGAACGCCTGCGCTTCCGGGTCGGCCGCGTTCCAGCAGGGCACCAAGTCGCTGCTGGCCGGCACCGCAAAGACCGTCCTCGTGATCGGCGCCGAGAAGATGACCCACGCCGGCGCCGACGTCGTCGGGGCTGCCCTGCTCGGCGCGGACTACGACATGGCCGGCAAGGCCTCCAGCACCGGCTTCACCGGGCTTTTCGCCGAGGTGGCCAAGCACTACGAGAAGCGCTACGGACCGGTTTCTGACGTGCTGGGCACCATCGCCGCGAAAAACCACCGCAACGGCGTCGACAACCCCTACGCCCAGCTGCGCAAGGACCTCGGCGAAGAGTTCTGCCGCACCGTCTCGGACAAGAACCCGATGGTGGCCGACCCGCTGCGCCGCACCGACTGCTCCCCCGTGTCCGACGGCGCCGCCGCCGTCGTCCTCAGCGTCGCCCCGACCGGGGGTGCCACCGCGCCGGTGCGTCTCGCCGGATTCGGCCATGCGAACGACTTCTTCCCGGCCGAGCGCCGCGACCCCACCGCTTTCAACGCGACGCGGGTCTCCTGGCAGCGCGCGCTGGGGATGGCCGGCGTCGGGCTCGATGAGCTGGACTTCGCCGAAGTGCACGACTGCTTCACCATCGCCGAACTGCTCATGTACGAGGCAATGGGACTGACGGAACCGGGCCAGGGGGCCCGCGCTGTCCAGGAAGGCTGGGTCTTCAAGGACGGCAAGCTGCCCATCAACGTCTCCGGCGGGCTCAAGGCCAAGGGCCATCCGGTGGGCGCCACCGGCGTCTCGCAGCACGTCATCGCCGCGATGCAGCTCACCGGCACAGCGGGCGGCATGCAGCTGGCCAACCCGCGCCGCGCCGCCGTGCAGAACATGGGCGGCGTCGGCATCGCTAACTACGTCAGCGTCCTCGAAGCCGTCTAAGCAAACCCACCAACGGCAAACCCACCAACGCGGGGTCAGCTGTGGCCCATGCCGCTCGGCTTAATGGGCCGTAGCTGACCCCGCGTTGGCTGTGTGGGGCGGGCCGTCGGGGGCACAAGTGTGGTGCGAGGTGGGAATTGTCCGAGTCCAGCATTGAAAACGTCGCGGATCAGCTGTTCCGGGACCTGCAGTACCTGAAGGCGACCAGCGTTCAACGGTGCCTCGACGAGGTGCCCGGCTACCGCGGCGTCGCCGAAACGGACATCAGCTCCTCCGTTGAACAGAATCTTCGCATGGCCATCCACGCGGTGAAGTCCGGGGTGGTGCCCGCATCGTCGGAACTGGCGCCGGAAGCCCGGGTGGCCCAGGTCCGCTTCCACCAAGGACTGCGCATCGAAGACATCATGCGCGGATATCGCCTGTCCATGGCCGTGATCCAGGACCGCTTCCTGGACATCGCCCACGAACTGGAGCTCGGCGACCGGGAAATCCTCGCGGCACACCGGGTCCTCTGGGGCGTCAGCGACTCCTACACCGCAGCACTCGTCCACTCGTACCGCGAAAGCAGCGTCCAGCAGGCGGTGCGGGACCATGAGCTGCGCCAGGACTATCTGCGTGCGGTGCTGGCGGGGTCGCTCGCTGGCAGCGAGCTGCGCACGCGTTCTTCGGACTTCGGGATCGATCCGCAGCGCGCCTTCCATGCCCTGCATGCCCGGCCCCGGCCCGGGGCTTCGCCCGACGAACTGCTGCGCGTCCTGGCCGGGGGTCTGGCGACCGGCGACGGCGTGCTGACGCTGCGTGCGGGCGACGTTGTGGGGTTTGTGGCCCGGCGGCCCGCGTTGTCCGGGGACACCGCCACCATCGCGCTGGGTCCTGCCCTTCCGCTCGCAGAGCTGCCCCGGTCCAGGACTGCGGCCGACCGGGTGTTCAACGCCGCCTGGAAACGGCCGTCCGGCGGTGTCTTCTCCCTGGAGGACCTGACGTGGCGGACCGCCGCCGGGGACCCGGATGTCACGGCCGTGCTGCACCAGCGCTATCTGGCCCCGTTTGCCGCCGACGCCGAATTCGGCCGCATCGTGCTGGATTCCGTCCGGGGCTACCTGGACCACGACCGACGGATTTCCGCAGCAGCCAAGGCCCTGTCCGTACACGAAAACACTCTTCGGTACCGCCTGCAGAAGTTCGAGCAGGCCACCGGCTCGCGCCTGGACGCCACAGACACCATCGTCGAACTCTGCTGGGCGTTCGAGGACTGCCAGGAAGCGTCCCCCGAAGCGTTGTAGGAATCCACAACGGCCGCCGGAGTCCCTTTGAGCTGGCTCCATAGTCCGCGCCACCGGGTCCTCCGTAACGTGGTTTGCATCACAGCCGGATGATCTGCTGACCCGGGACCTGACGGTCCGGACGACGCACCCTTGATCGTCCGGGACCATCGGATCTGGGAGCAACCGGATGAGCGTCATCACCGCCGCACCACCTGTCAGCAGGGCACGCCAACTGGCGGCCGCCACCGTCGGAAACATCGTTGAATGGTTCGACTGGTACGTCTACTCCATGCTGGCTTTGTACTTTTCCACCCAGTTCTTCCCGAAAACCGGCGACCCCATTGTCCCGCTGCTCAGCGCCATGGCGATTTTCGCCGTCGGCTTCTTCATGCGCCCGCTGGGTGGTTTCCTCGGCGGCATCGTCGCCGACCGCTTCGGGCGGAAGAAGGCACTCACCACGACCGTGATGCTTATGGGCGTCGGCAGCCTCCTCGTGGCCATCGCCCCCACCTACGAGCAGGTCGGGGTGCTTTCGCCGATTGTCCTGGTGGTCGCCCGGCTCCTGCAGGGGCTTTCCACCGGCGGCGAATTCGCCGCCTCCTCGACATTCCTGGTGGAATCCGCACCCGAGGGCCGCCGGGGATTCTTCTCCAGCTTCCTGTACATCGGTGCGACGCTGGGCAACCTCGCCGCAATCGGCTCGGTTGCCCTGCTCGTGGCCGGCCTGCCGGACGAGGCCATGCGTGAGTGGGGCTGGCGTGTGCCGTTCGCCATCGGAACCCTCGGCGCGGCGGCCGGCTTGTTCATCCGCCGGTTCGCCGAGGAGACGCTGGTGACCGGGGACGCAGATCCGGGCTCCGGACCGGGCGCCGCCCCCGCGACGAAGCCCTCCGTCTTCGAGTTCATGCGCACCCACCCGAAGGAATGTGTCCTGGTCTTCGCGATCAACGCCGCCCCGACGCTGTTCTTCTATGTGTTCACGTCCTACCTGCCGACGTATGCGCACATCACGGTGGGCTTCGACATGAAGAACGCCCTCCTGGTCGGGCTCATCTCGTTGTCCTACTTCGCGGTCCTGCAGCCGGTCATGGGCATCCTCTCGGACCGGATCGGCCGCAAACCACTGCTGCTGACCTTCGGCCTTGGATTCACCCTGCTGACCCTCCCCCTGCTGAACTCCCTGCAGAACAGCTTCCTGAGCCTGCTGCTGGTCCAGATGGCGGCCTTGACCCTGCTGGCCTGCTACACGTCCATCACCTCCGCCGTGATGTGCGAGCTCTTCCCCGCCAGGATCCGGGCCGCCGGAATCGGTCTTCCCTACGCCCTGGGTGTTGCCCTCGTCGGCGGGACGGGGCCCTACGTCGCCACCTGGCTGGCGGACGCCAAGATGATCGACGTCTTCGGCTGGTACCTGACCATCCTCGCGGCGATCACAACGGCCGTCTTCCTGCGGCTGAAGGAAAGCTACAAGACGGGACTGCCGCAGTGAGCGTGATCGGATTCTTTGACCGCGGCTGGCAGTCCAACCCCAACGGCGTCGCCTACGTCCAGGACGCCACCTCCTTCACCTTCACCGAGGCCGGCGAGCTGTCCTGCCGGATCGCCAACGCGCTGCTGGCCTCCGGGCTCTCGTCCGGGGCCAAGGTCGCCGTCCTCGCGCCCAACGATCCTTTAGCCTGGATCTGCGTCCTGGGCATCTGGCGCTCCGGGTACACGTGGATTCCGGCCAACCCGGCGAGCCCGGGCGGCGAAACCGCCCAGCTGCTCGCATCGTTCGACGCCGAACTGGTGATCTTCCATTCCAGCCTGGCCCAGGATGCCCGCCACCTCCGGGACCGCCTCCCGGCGGTGAGCCAGTGGGTCCAGTTCGGACCCGGCGACGCCGGGACGGCGGACACCTCGTTCACCGAGTGGATCGCCCCGCACCCGGCCACCAATCCGGCCGTCAGCACCACCCCGGACGCTGTCGTTTCGCTGGCCCCGACCGGCGGCACCACGGGGCTGCCGAAGGGGGTGATGAACACCAACAGAAGCCTGTCGGCCTTCGCGACGCACCTGATGATGGCTGCCCACTACGGCTCCGAGGACGCGATCGTGAACCTCGCCGCCGCCCCGATGACACACACCGCCGGGCTGCTCAGCCTTGCCGCAACCGCCCGCGGCGGCACCGTCGTCGTGCTCCCGAAGGCGCACCCGGCTGCCGTGCTGGATGCCATCGAGAAGTATTCGGTGACCGACCTGTTCCTGCCCCCCACTGTCATCTACCGGCTTCTGGAAGTACTGCAGGAAACGCCGAGGGAACTGTCCTCGCTGCGATACCTGATCTACGGGGCAGCGCCGATGTCCGTGGAGAAGCTGCGGCAGGCGCTCACCGCCATCGGTCCCGTAATGATGGAACTTTACGGACAGATGGAGGCGCCTGCGTCCGTGACGTTCCTCCGCCCGGATGAGCATTTCGTTGACGGCGCCATCGCTCCCGACTCCCGGTTGTCCTCCTGCGGGCGGCCCTACCCTTTGGTCCAGGTCGAGGTGCGCGACGACGACGGGCTGGCACTTCCGCCCGGAACCCCCGGCGAGATCTGCGTCCGGGGCGACCTGGTCATGAAGGGCTACTACAAGAATCCCGAGCAAACCCGCATGGCGATCCGGGACGGCTGGCTGCACACCGGCGACATCGGGCTTTTCGACGACGAGGGCTACCTGCACCTCACGGACCGGAGGCGTGACCTCATTATTTCCGGCGGGTTCAACGTCTACCCGAGCGAAGTGGAGCAGGTGATCTGGGGACACCCGGCGGTCCGCGACTGCGCAGTGATCGGGTCGCCGCACCCGGACTGGGGCGAGGCGGTGACCGCCGTCGTCGAGCTCAATGAAAACTGCTCCGTCACGGAGCAGGAGATTATTGCCCTGTGCAAGCAGGAGCTGGGCAGTATCCGGGCGCCGAAAGCCGTCCACCTGGTTCCTGCCCTGCCCCGCAGCGTCAACGGGAAAGTCCTCAAGAAGACCATTCGCGAATCCTTTTGGCGCGACGAAAAAACCAAGATCTAGGAGAACAGCCATGTCGAAGAGATTAGAAGGAAAAATCGCCCTCATCGTGGGTGCCGGTTCCAGCGCGCCCGGAATGGGCAACGGTAAGGCCACCGCCATCGCCTTTGCCCGCGAAGGCGCGACGGTGGTGTGCACCGACGTCAACGAGGCGGCCGCCAAGGAGACCGAGCGGCTGATCCTGGACGAAGGCGGCCGTGCACGGCACCTCGCCTTCAATGTCACCGATTCCGCCGCGGTGGGGCGTGCCGTCGCCGGCGTCATCGAGGAATTCGGCCGGATCGACGTCCTCGACAACAACGTCGGCATCGCCAAAGTGGGCGGTGTCGTGGAACTTGATGAATCCGAGTGGGACCGGGTCCACGCCATCAACCTCAAGGGCCCCTTCCTGACCATGAAGCACGTCATCCCGCACATGGTCGCCCAGGGCGGCGGCTCCATCATCAACATCTCCTCGCTGGCGAGCATCCGCTGGACGGGTGTCCCGTACTCCACTTACTACTCCTCCAAAGCGGCCCTCAACCATCTGAGCCGCACTACCGCCGCCGAATACGCCTCCAAGCACGTCCGGGTCAACGCAATCCTTCCCGGCCTGATGGAGACGCCCATGGTGACGGAATCCGCGGAACTCGCCGGAGCCTACGCGGACGGCCAGCGCGAGGAAATGCTCAGGAAACGGCACGCCCAGGTCCCCATGGGCCATATGGGCACCGCCTGGGACGTGGCCAACGCCGCTGTGTTCCTGGCCAGCGACGAGTCCGCGTACATCACGGGCATCGAACTGCGGGTGGACGGCGGAATTTCACTGGGGTTCTGAGCCGGGCGGCTCAACTCCGTGCTCGCTGTCCACCCACCAACGCGGGGTCAGCTCTGGCCCATGCCGGTCCGCTTAATGGGCCGTAGCTGACCCCGCGTTGCTGTTGGTGGGGCGGCGGGTCGGGGCTGGGGGCGAGTCAGGCGTAGTCGTTGTAGAAGCCGCGGCCGCTCTTGACCCCGAGCCAGCCCTTGGCGATGTAGTCCTGCAGCATGGGTGCCGACTTGTTCTCCACCCCGGCCAGCTCGCAGTAGTGGTTCTCAACGTCGAGGACAACGTCCAGGCCCACCTCGTCCATGAAGCGGAAAGGGGTGGTCTCGGTTTTGAAAAGATCGGCGAACAACGCATCCACGTCCCGCGGCTCCGCCACGCCCTCGGCCACGACCAGCAGCGATTCGCGCTTGATGGCTGCCCAGATCCGGTTGAAGATGAATCCCGTGCTCTGCTTGCGGACCCGGTGCGGGGACAGCGCGTACTTGGGCAGTTCGGCCATGAGGAGCTCGATGATCCGCGGATCGGTGTGGCCGCTGGACATCAGCTCCACCGAGCGCACGTCCGGCGGCATGTAGAAGTGCATGTTAAGGACACGCTCCGGGCTGTTCACGCCGCTGATGAACTCGGAGGAAGCGAACGAGGAAGAGTTGCTGGCCAGCACGGCGTCCGGGGCCGCCAGGTGGTCAAGGTCAGCGAAGATGGCCTGCTTGAGGCCAAGCCTGTCCGGGACCGACTCGACAACGAGCCACGCATCCCGGAGGGCGTCCACGAGATTGTCCCGCGCCCCGAGCCGGACCGCCGGGGTGCCCCCGAGCTCGTCCACGGCACGGGGCCGCTGCGTGGCGATGTACTCGATTGCGGCATTCGCGACGGCGAGGTTGGTGTCGTAGACGCGCACTTCGGCGCCCCGCAGCGTAAACATTAAGGCGATGCGCCGGCCCAGGGTTCCGCCGCCAATGACGGCAATGGGCCGGTCCGCGATGTTGGTGGGGAGCGTGTAGGTCATGTCAATTCCTTTCAGGAGGCTGCCGACGATCCTGCGGCCAGGTTGATGCGGTTCATGCTGGTGCCCTTGGCGATCAATACAAGGGCAGCGACGGCGCCAAGCACAAGGGCCGAACCGTAAATCGGGGTAGCAACTTCACCCCGGCGGCCCAGGAGATCACCTAAACTCGGTCCCAAGCCCGCCCACCACCACGCGAGGAGCCTCCATGCGCGCCACAATCATCCATGCCCCCGGTGACATCCGGGTCGAAGACCGCGACTACCCGACCGTCCAGCTGCCCACCGACGTCGTCGTCAAGGTCACCGCCTCGTGCGTCTGCGGGTCGGACCTGTGGCCATACCGGGGCGTGCGGCCCATCCACAAGCCCACCGCGATCGGCCACGAATTCATCGGCACCGTGGAGAGCATCGGCTCGGGGATCACCACCCTGGCGGTCGGAGACCTCGTGATCGCGCCGTTCGTGATCAGCTGCGGCGCCTGCCCGCCGTGCCTCAACGGCGTCACCGTGGCCTGTGAGCATCTGGCCGGCTGGGGGGGCAAGGACGACACGGGCCACGCGGTCGATGGCGGCCAGGGCCAGGCGGTCCGCGTCCCGCTGGCCGACTCCACCCTGGTCAAGGTTCCCGGGATCACGGAACCCGATGACGCCCTCCGCAAGAGCCTGCTCACGCTGTCCGATGTGATGGCGACCGGCCACCATGCGGCCCTCGCCGCGAAGGTCGGCCCGGGCCGGACCGTCGTCGTGGTGGGCGACGGCGCCGTCGGCCTCTGCGGGGTCCTCGCCGCCAAACGGCTCGGTGCGGACCGGATCATCGCCATGTCCCGTCACGCCGACCGGCAGGCGATCGCCCGCGAGTTTGGGGCCACCGACATCGTGGAGGAGCGCGGGGACGACGGCGTCGCCAAGGTCCGCGAACTCCTCGGCGGAGTGCTGGCCGATTCCGTCCTCGAGTGTGTCGGGACCAAAGAGTCCATGGAACAGGCGCTGCACAGCACGCGCCCCGGCGGAGCGCTGGGCTTTGTCGGCGTCCCCACCGGCGGCGGAGAGGTCCCGCTGCGCTACCTTTTCGACACGAACATCTCCATTGGCGGCGGGATGGCCCCGGCGCGGACCTATATCCCGGAGCTGCTGGCGGACGTCCTCGCCGGCGCCATCAATCCGGGCCGCGTCTTCGACGTGGTGATGCCGCTGGAGGAAGCCCCGGAGGCCTACCGCGCGATGGACGAACGGCGCGCCATCAAGGTCCTGCTGACCCCTTAGGGGAACGTCCGACGGCGGCGGTGCCGGCAATTGCCCGGGCCCCTGTTCCGCAACCTGAACGGGTCCCGCGCGCTGGCTCTTAACTGGCTCATGCGCTGGTGCCAACTGGCGCGTGCGCTGGTGCTAAATGGCTCTTGTCCTGCCAATGCGCGGGGTCTAGCGTGAAGCGCACCAGCATCCGCCGCCGTCGAGGAGCCGTCATGGCAAGGTTTGTGCAGATCATCGAATTCCAGACCTCCCGCATCGAGGAAATTGAAGCGCTGGGCCGGCCGTCCAGGACCGAGGGAAGCACCGCGCCCACGTTCCGGCGGATCCTGGCCACCGCGGACCGGGACCGCCCCGGAACGTATCTCACCCTCGTCGAATTCGACTCCTACGACTCGGCCATGGAGAACTCGGCGCGGCCCGAGACCTCCGACTTCGCCGCACGGATGGCGGCCCTCTGCGACGGGCCGCCGGTGTTCCGCAACCTGGACGTGATGTGGGAGGACAACGGCAGTCCAGCGGACCTTCCGTAGGGGCCGGCCATGGCGTCTGCTCCAACCTCCGCAGCAGAACGGCTTGTGCTGGACCTCAGCGCGGCCGGTACGGCTCCCCTGCGGCTCGTGGGGGGCAAGGCCCTGAACCTCGGCAAACTCGTGGCCGCCGGGTTGCCGGTCCCGGAAGGCTTCTGCCTGACCACCGTCGCCTATGAGCTGGCGGCACCGCCCGGACTCGCTGCCCTCGCGGCCGAACTGGACGCGGTGGCATCCGGGGCAGCGCCGGAGACAAGGGCGGCCGGGGCAGCGGCAGAGACAGCGGCGGCCCTGGGCACGGTCGCCGGGCGTGCCCGGGCATTGATCGGGGAAGCTCCGATCCCGTCCGCGGTGGATGCCGCCGTCCGCTCGGCCTACGAGGGAATGGGCGGAACCCTGCCGGTGGCTGTCCGCTCGTCGGCCACGGCCGAGGACCTCCCCTTCGCCAGTTTCGCCGGCCAGCAGGACTCCTACCTCGACGTCGTCGGCGCCGACGCCGTGGTGGAGGCGGTCCGGCACTGCTGGGCTTCCCTCTGGAGTGACCGGGCGGTGGCGTACCGGTCCGCCAACGGCATCAGCAACCTCGACATCGGGCTCGCCGTCGTCGTCCAAACCATGGTCGAGGCCGCCACAGCAGGGGTGCTGTTCACCGCAAACCCCGTCACCGGAACCCGGACGGAGACCGTCATCAACGCCAGCCGGGGCTCGGGACAGGCTGTTGTCTCGGGAGCTATCAACCCGGACCAGTTCGTCATGGAGACAGCTTCCGGCCAGGTCAGGTCGCGGACGCCGGGAGGCAAGGACCCCGGGCGGAGTCCTGGCCTGAGGGACGCGCAACTGCAGGAACTCACTGCCCTGGGCAACAGCGTCCAGCATTTGCTTGGGGCCCCCCAGGATATCGAGTGGGCGATCGACTCCGACGGCAAGCTGTGGCTTACCCAGTCACGCCCGATCACTACCCTGTATCCGCTCCCCGAGCCTGCTGCAGACGACGCCGCTGCCGGCGCCGCGGCCCCGACCCGGGTCTACCTCTGCGGCACGCTGTTCCAGGGGCTGACCCGGCCCATCACGCCGATCGGTCTGGCCGCCCTCGAGGGAATGCGGAACAGCAAGGGGCCCTGGCGGTACGTCAATCCCGGCTTGCGGATGTACGTGGACCTGACGGCAGTGGCCCGTAACAAGTCCGGCCGCGCCTACTTGCTGCGCGTGCTCCCCCTGGCGGACGGCAGATCCGGCGCCGTGATGCCGGCGTTGCTCGAGGACCCCAGGTTCAGCCTCGTCGAGCATCCATTCCGGGAGTCCCTCCGAAAAGCCGGTGCCAGTCGCAGGCTGCCGCAACGACCGCGCCGGCGCACACGCAGGACCGGGTCAGGGGCCGGCCTCGACCTCATCGTGCGGTTCATTCCGCCCATGATCCGGTCCGCTTTCCGTCCCGCCGCTGAGCTGCGCCGGGCGAAAAAGTACGGGAAACGGCTCGAAGCCCAGCTCTCGCTCGCCGAACCCGCCAGCGCAGTCCGGCGGCTCGACTATATCCAGGAAATCCTCGACCGGACGATTAACCCGCTGATTCTGGCCACCCTGCCCGGCCCGTCCCTTGGCTACCTCATGCTGGCCGTGGCCCGCAGGCTGCTCCGCGGCATCGCGGCGCCCCGGGAGCTGGAAGCTGTCCTGCGCGGGCTCCCCCACAACGTCACGACCGAAATGGACCTGGAACTCTGGCAGCTCGCCGTGGCCATCGGCGACGACCCGGTGTCGCGCGGGGAGTTTCTGACAAAATCTCCCGAGGAATTGTCCGCCGCCTACCTTGCCGGCACACTGCCGCCCCAGGCCCAGGCCGGGGTACGTGGCTTCCTCGCCCGCTACGGCCACCGCGCCGTGGCGGAAATCGATCTCGGCATGCCCCGCTGGTCCGAGAAGCCCGACCACATCCTCGGCATGATCTCCAACTACCTCCGGGTCGAGGATCCGGAGCAGGCTCCGGACCGGCAGTTTGCCCGGGCAGTCGAGCATGCGGAGGACAGGATCCGCAGCCTGGTGGACCGGACGCGGGCCCGGAGCCTCTGGCGTGCCCGGGCGCTGGAGCTGAGTCTGCGCCGCGTGCGGCAGCTGGCGGGACTGCGCGAACTGCCCAAGTTCTACATCGTGCTGGTACTTGGCGAAATGCATCGGCAGCTCCTGCGAATCGGCGCGGAGATGGCCTCGGCCGGCACCATCGCGGCGGCCGACGACGTGTTCTTCCTCGACTTCGACGAGATCCGGGTCGGCCTGCGCGGCGCGGACCTGCACGGCATCGTCGCGGACCGCCGCCGGCTGTACGACGTCGAACTGCGCCGCCGCCGGATCCCCCGGCTGCTGCTCTCCGACGGCACCGACGTCGAAGCCGCCATGATGGCGAAATCGCCGGCGTCCGACGCGCTGACAGGGACTCCGGCTTCGGCGGGAACGGCCACAGGACAAGTCAGGGTAATCCTGGACCCGATCGGCGCCCACCTGGAACCCGGCGAAATCCTCGTGGCCCCGTCGACGGACCCCGGCTGGACCCCGCTGTTCCTGACGGCCGGCGCACTTGTTATGGAAATGGGCGGGGT
This sequence comes from Arthrobacter sp., assembly GCA_036390955.1. Taxonomy (GTDB): domain Bacteria; phylum Actinomycetota; class Actinomycetes; order Actinomycetales; family Micrococcaceae; genus Arthrobacter. The sequence continues at coordinate 3,248 of DASWAW010000526.1, read as the reverse complement.
GATATCCCACGGGGCGGTGGTGGCGCGCGAGTACGGTATCCCGGCCGTCGTGGGCGTCCCGGACGCCACCACGCGGCTGCGGACCGGCCAGACGGTCACCGTCGACGGCGCGGCGGGCACCGTCCGCGAGGGGCCGTGATCCCGGGGAACCGGGCGGCCAGATGCCGTTAGATGCCGCTGCGTGCCGCTATCCACGGCGGGGCCGAGGCAGGGCAGGCTGGCCTCACAGCTGTAGCACAGCTGTGCCAGATAGAATGGAAAGATGACCACACCGGCGCGCAAGGCGAGGAACGTCCTGCGGCGGGTTCCGGTCTGGACCTGGCGGGTGCTGATGCATTCGGTGAAGGCCAGCGAGAACTCCCGCTTCAACGTCGACCCGATTAGCGGCGTCGAATATTTCCACGACATCGATTTCGTCGGCGACGGCATCCGGGCGCACCGCCTGGACGTCATCACCCCCCGTATGCCCGCGGGCACCACAGCAGCGGACACCGCAGCATCCGGTTCCGCGGCAACCGGTTCCGCGGCAACCGGTTCCGGTCCGGGGCCGCTGCCCGTCTACGTGTACTTCCACGGCGGCGGCTGGACGTCCGGGGACAAGGCCTCACTGACCAAGTACTGCGCGAGCCAGGCCCAGGGCGGCATGGTGGTGGTCAACGTGAACTACCGGAAGGCCCCGCGCTTCCATATGGCCCACGTCCTGGCAGACGCCAACGCCGCACTCACCTGGGTCCGGCGGAACATCGCCGGCTATGGCGGCGACGGATCGCGGATCGTACTCGGCGGCGACTCCGCCGGCGGCCAGATCGCAGCCCTCCTGACCGCAGCCAGTTTCCGGCCCGAACTGGCACGGCACCACGGCCTGACCCCGGCCGTGCCTGCGTCCGACTTCAAGGGCCTGGTCCAGCACTGCAGTGTGGTGGACTTCTCCGTCTTCTTCGAGAAGGGCTTCGTGCTGAGCCTGAACTTCATCCGCATGCTGCTGCCCGGCTTCCACTCCGGAGGACGGAACGCAGGCTCCGGACCCAGCCGGCTGGAGGCCCTCCGCAAGGGCGCAGGTTTCCTCTCCCCCATCGAATGGCTGGATTCCCGTTTCCCGCCGGTCTTTGTCACCACCTCGGAACGGGACTTCTTCTACGCCGCCAACATGAACTTCATTGCCCGGCTGCGCGAACATTCCGTCCCCGTGGACACCCTTATCTACGGCTGGGACAGCGCCAATACCGAACACACCTGGCAGCAAGACTTCCGCTATCCCGAATCGCAGGAAGTATACCGCCGGCTCCATGCCTTCGTGCGCAAGGTAGCCTGAGCGCCGCAACTCCGGCCGGACCGGACCCCGGGCGCACGCGCGCGGGGCTATGTTTAGTCCATGTCTGCCGAGCGCAACGCACAGAACGACCCGGAACCCGAGGGGTTCGGGTCGGCGCTGATTGACGAAGCCGCCCGCCGGGATGCCGCCCTGGGCGACGTCGACTGGGCCGCCGTGCCCGACGGCGCTGTGCGGGGCACGTTCGACGCCCCCAGCGGCCCCCTCGCCACCCTCGCCATGGGCACACCGGGAAACCCGCGGGTGCTCCTGATCCCCGGGGCCACGGGCTCCAAGGAAGACTTTGTCCTGATGCTGCCCGAGCTAGCCGCGGCCGGGTTTTTTGTCCTGAGCTACGACATTGCCGGCCAATACGACTCCGCGGCGGCGGGCCCCGAAAACCTCTCGCCTCCCCGCGCCCACTACGACTACGACCTGTTCACCAATGACCTGATCGCCATCCTCGACGCCGAAGAAGGTGCGGCGCACGTCGTCGGGTATTCCTTCGCCGCGATCGTGGCCCAGCTTGCTTTCACCCGGCGTCCGGACAAATTCCGGAGCCTCACCCTGCTCAGCTGCCCGCCGGAGCCGGGGCAGAGCTTCCGCGGGGTCCAGCGCATCGGCCGCTTCAGCGGCTGGGCCAGTCCGCGGGTCGGCGCGGCGCTGATGATCTGGGGTATCCGCCTCAACGTCGTGCACGTCCCGCCCAGCCGGATACGTTTCGTGAAACACAGGTTCCGTTTCACCCGCCGGAGCTCCGTGAGTGACATCTTCGGGCTGATGCAGCATGCGCCCGATCTCAGGGCGGCACTGGCCGCGGCGTCTCTGCCGAAGTTTGTCGCCGTCGGCGAGCATGACCTCTGGCCGCTGGCACTGCACCGCCGTTTCGCACAGACGATCGGCGCGCGCATCGCGGTCTACCGCGGCGGGCACAGTCCGAGTGAGACCTCGCCGTACCAAATGAGCCGCGATCTGGTCGTGCTCTACGGGTCCGCCTAGCGCGGATGGTCCCGTTCCCATTGCCGCCGCCGCCGGCGGCGCCGGAACGGGGGCTCCTGCCTGAACTCGACGCCGAAGGTGGTCCACGCCATCGACAGCCGGCGCCCGACGGCGTGCCAGCTTGCCAGCGGCCGCGCGGAGACCTGCACCTGCAGCGAGAGGTCGCCGATCACCGTGACTTCGGGCGGGATCTGGTAGGAAATGTCCAAATCATCGTGCACGAGCGGGAAGCCACGGTGGACGGAGCCGCGGATGCGGTCCCAGACCTCCGACCGCATGGCGAAGTTCGAACCAAACAACGGCGGATGCCCCAGCAGCCAGCCGATGGCCCAGAAATATCCGGCGATGTAGACGCTCCGGCCCACCCAGCGGGCGAAGCGGTTTTCGCCATAGAAATCACCCGGGCCGGAAACGGCGGACAGCGGGCCGGCCTCCTGCAGGATCGCTTCAACCCGTTCCAGCCAGTCGGCGGGCGGGACCGAGTCCGTGTCCAGCCGGGCAATCAGCTCGAAGCGGGCTTCATCGAAGCCGTAGGCCGTGCAGGCGGCGATCCCCGGCAGTTCGACGGCGATCCGCCGGGCCCCCGCGGCGGCACAAATCTCTGCAGTGTTGTCCGTGCTGGCATTGTCCACGACGACGATTTCGTCGGCCGGACGGGTCTGCCGGGCGAGCGCGGCCAGGCACACGGCGAGCATCTCAGCGTCGTTACGGGTGGGGATCACCACCGAGATTGTTGTCATATTGCCCCGACTATAGTCCCGGCACGCGGGGAACTGCCCCCGTTGGCCTCTTGCACCATGGCCCCCGGCCCCGTAGGTTGGGCAACAGCGGACGAATGTCTCCGCAGCCGTTGGCCTCCGGGCCGCCGGAGATCAGCAGCATTTCAGAAGGATATGGCATGGCTACAGGCACAGTTAAATGGTTCAACGCCGAAAAGGGT
>DASWAW010000525.1:0-2236 GCA_036390955.1 Arthrobacter sp. | reverse complement strand
GGCGGGTACCTCGTGCGGCTGGCCGGCGGCGCAACGCTCGCGGCCGACGTCGTGGTTACCGCGCTGGGGCACACCGACTCGCTGCCGGATGCGGAGTCCGCGGCGTGGGCGGACTTCGCGGCCCGGCACGGCGGGTTCCACGCGGCACCCAGCTACACCACCGACGTCGACTACTCGCCGCTTCTCCCCGGCCAGGACGTGATCGTCTCCGGCATGGGTCTGGCCTTCGTGGACCTGCTGGTCCTGCTGATGGAGGGCCGGGGCGGACGCTTTGAGGACACGCCCGACGGCGGCCTGGCGTACGTCCCGTCCGGGGCCGAACCACGGATCTGGGCAGGATCCCGGCGGGGTGTGCCCTACCATTCCAAGATCTCTTCGACGCTGCGCGGCGAACCCGCCGCAGCCCTGCGCTTCCTCACCGCGGAGGCGGTGGCCGGCCTCCTGGCCGGGCACGGCGAGCTGGATTTCGGCACCCAGCTCTGGCCACTGGTCGCCAAGGACGCCGGCTACAGCTACTACCGCGAGCTGTTCACCGGCTATCCGGAGCGCGTTAACATCGGCTGGACCGAATTCGCCGAGCGTTTCGCCGCCGTCGGCTGGTACAGCCCCGAGCGCGCCCGGCTGGTGGCCGAGGCGGTCCCGGACGAGAGCCTGCACCTGGACCTCGAACAGCTGGACCGTCCGTTCGCGGGCCGCGAGTTCTCCGGTATGTCCGATGTCCAGGCCGCTGTCACGTCCCACATTGCGCACGACCTCCGGCTGCGCACCGGCCCCGACCATTCCGAAACCCTGGCCCTTTTCACCGCGCTGCTTCAGGTCTACATGGAGCTGGGCCGCCTGGTGCCGCCGGAGCGGCTCAACGCCCGCTCGCAGCGGACGGTCCACGGCTGGTGGCACGGGTTCTTCAGCTTTGTCGACTCTGGACCGCCGCCGCGCCGGCTCGGCGAGATGCTGGCCCTCCACCGGGCCGGGGTCCTGCGGTTCATTGGCCCCGGACTGGAAATCACGGCGGAGGAGGACTCCGGCCGGTTCGTCGCCACCTCGGCCCAGGCCGGTGTCACCGTCGAAGCCGCCGCGCTGATCGAGGCCCGGCTCCCGGCGCCGTCGGTGGCCCGGTCGGCCAATCCGCTGCTGCGCCAGCTCTACAGCTCCGGCCTCGGTGCCGAGCAGCAGCTCCTGAGCGCCGAAGGCCTGCACTCAACCGGGCGGCTGCTGGTCTCGGACCACCATGAGCTGCTCAGCCCGGTCGGGGAACGGCGCCCCCGGCTGTTCGGTGTCGGGCCCGGAACCACCGGCTGGGGAGCGGGCGCCTTCGCGCGACCCGGTACCAACGCCGCGCCCTTCCGGGAAAACGACGCCCTGGCCCGACGCATCCTGACCGTCCTGGCGGAGGACCGCCGCGATCCCCGGCCACCCGACACCGCGGCGTCCGCCGCCGGTTCGGCACCGGCCGCCAGCCACGGAAAGGCGTGACATGAACCAGCAAACCATCCCGGCTCCGGCGCCCCTGCGCCCATCGGCACTGACCGTGCTGGATCTGCCCATGGACGATCCCCGGGTCCGGCCGCTCCTGGACGAGCTGGCCGTTGAATACGACACCCGCTATGCGGACCTCTTTGGCCGCGGCGCGGCGGCGGAGGAGCTTAACCGCTACCCGGCCGGGGAATTCGCGGCTCCGGGCGGTGCGCTGCTGATCGTGCAGGAGAACGGTGCGTCCGTCGCCGGCGGGGCGTTCCGCCGGCACGGGCCGGACACGGCCGAGTTCAAACGGATCTGGACGCATTCGGGGCACCGCCGCCGCGGCCTGGCCCGGTTCGTTCTCGCGGAACTCGAGGCGCTGGCGGCGCGGCGGGGCTACCGGAGGGTCTACCTGACCACCGGGCCGCGGCAGCCCGAAGCGAAGCACCTGTACCTCAACACCGGTTACGCGGCGCAGTTCGATCTCTCCGCCGACCCGGAAACCATCGGCCCGCTGGCCTTCAACAAGGACCTCCCCCTGGCGAACCCTTAAGACCCACCAACGCGGGGTCACTTAGCGCCCATCCGGAGGCCCGGGATGGGCGCTAAGTGACCCCGCGTTGGGGTGCGGGTTAGAGTTCAGACTGGGGTCCACCCCAAACGAAGTTTTCGGCACCGCCACCAGTTTGCGGCACAGAGGTACCCGGGAGTCATCAGTGCGGCACGGATCCAAGCCCACCATCCGCGACGTCGCGGAGGCGGCAGGGGTGTCCCTGAC
>DASWAW010000524.1:0-2729 GCA_036390955.1 Arthrobacter sp. | reverse complement strand
GCCGGGTTGACCTCGGACTTCGCCACGGCCTCGGAGCTCAGGCCCCAGCGGTCCAGGATCCTGGCGTAGCTGCCGTCCTCGATCAGGTGGTTCAGGCCAGCCGCGGCGGCCACGGCAAAGCCGTTGCCCTTCTTGGTGGTGGCGGCGATGTTCGCCTTCAGCGGCCAGCCGCCGTCGACCAGACCCACAAGCTTGGTCTTGGCATCCGAGGCGGCCTTGAACGCTGACGTGGCGTTCGGGCCGAACGTGAGGTCCGCGCGGCCGGACTGGACAGCCAGCTGGGAGGCGGAGTCGTCGTCGTAATACTGGAACTCCACCGGCTTCAGGCCCTGGGCCTTGTTCTCCTCATCCCAGCGCAGCAGGATGGACTCCTGGTTGGTGCCGGAACCCACGATCACGCGCTTGCCGGCCACGTCCGCGGCCGTCTCCACCTTGCTGATGGCGCTGTCGGCCTTGGCGTAGAAGCCCAGCTTGTCGTCCCGGTAGCTGGCGAAGTCGAACTTGAGCTTGCGCTCCTCGGTCACGGTCACGTTGGACAGCACGGCCTCGTACTTGCCGGAGTCGACGCCGAGGGGCCAGTCGGCCCACGCGGTCGGCACGATCTCGGCCTCCAGCCCGAGGGACTGAGCCAGGGCGACGGCGAGATCGACTTCGTTGCCCACCGGCGTCTTGTTGTCGGTGGCGTACACGGCCAGCGGCGCCGCGAACGGGCTGACGGCGACCGTCAGCTTGCCGTCCTGCTTGATCGCTTCGGGGACCAGCGCGGCGGCGTCCTGGTTGACGGTCACCTTGATCCGGTCCTGCTCCGGGGAAAGGTTGAACTGCTTGAGGCCGGAGGCCGACGACGCCGTCGGGCCGGCGCCGGCGGCGGCCGCAGCGCCGGGGTCGGAGCAGGCCGCAAGCCCCAGCAGGGTGGCGGCCGCGAGCGCCACGGTGGCGCCGGATTTGAGCGTGTTTCTGGACATTTTTCTCCCCTTGGAAGCTCGGATGTGATGCTGGTGCCAGCAACTATCCGGGCCGTCCGCATTGGGGTCAAAGCGCCGTGAAACCAAGGGATACGCGGGGTCACCGGGCTTCATCCGGCGACTGCGGACGTCCCGTGCGGGGACCCACTGTTACCCCAGGTTGCCTGCCGTGACGCCGTGGGACAAAATCCTGCGCGGCCGGGCGCGGCTGGCCTAGATTGCTTAGGAAGCCCGCAGATCACAGGAGGTGTCGGACTTGTCGCTGACCACGCGCCGGACAACCCACCGGCTCACCATTGATGCCCCGGCCGACCTCATTTTCACCGTGCTGCGCGATTCCTCGCACTGGCCGTACCTGGACGGTCTCACTGTCTACTCCGAAAGGGTCAGCGGCGACGATTCCAACCACGAACTCCGGGTGTCCGTTGTGGCGAACGGCTCCCTGCACTCAAGCCACTGCCACCGGGCATTTGACGCAGAGGGCCACCGTGCCGAGTTCCGGCAGCTCGGGCTGGAGCCCCCGCTGCTGAGCCTGGGCGGCGGCTGGGCGATCTGCCGGGCGGAGGAGTTATCCGAGGTCACGCTTCATCATGAGTTCGAGGTGGACGAGGAAGCCGGGGAGCTCCCGGACCTGATCCACCGCACCATCGATGACTACAGCCGGCGAGAACTGGAGGCCCTGCGCCTGAGCTGCGAGCGGCTGGCCCTGCTGCTGCGGCAGCACTCATCAACCAGACCCGCGGACACCCAGGCCAGGGAGGCGTAGATCCGATGGCAGCAGACGACAGATACACCACCGAACGGGACGCCTTCGGGCGGCTCCTGGCGGATCGTGAAGTCTGGCGGCAGGCGGGTACCATCCCGGCAGCCGGCGAGCTGACCGCGCGCTGGCTGGAAAGCCGGAGCGAATACCAGCCGGGAACTTTCACCCCAGGATTCGACGACGAGACAAAGGCCATCGCCGGCGAGCTCGCGGCACTGAACCGGAACGGGTTGTTCACCAAGGAGTCCCAACCCGGAGTGCTCGCCGAGGGGCACTCACAGCGCGCCTACGTGACAGGGTTCTGCAGTGTGGAGTCAGCGGCCGCACTCCTGGAGCTGTCCGGCCGGACCGACCTGGTGACGGTGGCGCACGCCCCCGGCGAAGCCAGCCAGGCCTCCATCCCCGTGACCTTGCGGGACGGCGAAGTGGTGACGGTGCTGGGCAGCAGCGAGGGACCGGTCGCCGACGATCAGCTCCGCGACTGGTCCGAGGAAGCCAACGAAACGCTCGCCCTGCTGCTGGCCGACTCCTGGTACGTGGAGGTCTTCGACCCCGTCTGGGGACGGAACGGCGTGCTCCTGTCCGCAGTGCTCGAGGCGCTGGCCGGCGTCGAAGCGGGCGGCTAGGGCGTATTCCCGGCCGGGACTAGCTGTCGCAGGTGCAGCGCTGGTCCTGGGGTACATCGGCCATGACCGAGTCGACATGCTCGCCGCAGCCGGCCCAAGTGATTTTTCCGCATCGATTACAACCAACTGCAGCGCACATAGAATCTCCAAAATCGGGGTGCCGCGGATGCAGCACCTAATACAACAATAATACCCCACAGGGTATCTTGCGGGATTCTGCGCAGCAAGGCCTTGGGCCGCCGCGAAGGCGGTTTTGTCATCGACGCCCTGTCGGCCTGCCCCACAGCAACGCGGGGTCACATTGCGCCCATCCCGCGGCCCCGGATGGGCGCAAAGTGACCCCGCGTTGGGGGAAATCGGTTGGTTGGAATCGGC
>DASWAW010000523.1:0-12755 GCA_036390955.1 Arthrobacter sp. | reverse complement strand
GCTGGCGCTGTTCTTCCCGCTGCATGATCTGAGCACGTCGGTCATCTTCAAATACATTGAGCCCCTCGGCGCCGGCGAGGACAGCTTCACGCTCGCGTACTGGGCCTCGATCGCCCTGCACGTCACCGTCCAGCTGCTCATCCTGCCCACGCAGCGGGAACTGTATTCCACCTACCTCGCGGACAGGCTCACCCGGGCGACCGCCGAGCGCTGACCCCGGCACTGACACAGGCACCCTCACACGGAAAAGGCCCGCACCGGAGAATGATGTGGGCCCTTCCTGCGTGTTGGTGCTGCTTATTACTTCTTGGCCGGTACTGCCGGAGTCGCCGGGACAGCTTTCACCGCGGGACCGCCGGCGGAACCGGGAACCGCGGGGGTCGCTTTGACGGCAGGAACGGCCGGGGCGGTCTTCAGGGCGGTGGCGGAAGCAGCTGCCGGAGCAACCGGTGCTGCCTTGACGGCAGGGACGGCCGGAACGGCAGGCACCGCCGGGGTGGCTTTGACGGCCGGAACGCCAAGGGTGCCCGGGATGGCGGGCACTGCCTTGACCGCGGGGACGGCCGGGGTGGCCTTCACTGCGGCCGAAGCGGCGGAGACCGGCTTTACGTCGGTGGCTGCCTGGGCGGGGGCGACGGCCAGACCGGTCAGGACGATGGCGGACAGGGCGCCGGCGGTGGCGGCAGCGCTGATGCGGCGAACGGTGGGGCGTGTCTTCATGAGGGTTCCTCTTCAGTGATGGACGGGGCGCCGCCGGAGCCCGGGGCGCTGACCTGTAACGACCCCGGACATGCGTAGTCCTGGAAGAATCTCTCCCCGTTACTGGGGCAGGGTCAGCAGCCAGTCCCGCAGCCGCAGCGTCGAGAGGCAGTCGTATTCGTTGTAGGCCCGGATGTCCTCGAACAGGGCCGCCGCGGCGGCGGTGTCCCCGGTCAGGGCGGCGGCCCGGTATTTGCTGTACGCGGTGATCGAATCGACCGCCGTCGCGGTCCCGGTCCGGGCCGCCGGCATGTAGAGCGGCTCCAGTTTCTTGATCGACAGGGACCTCTCCGAGATCCGCAGGGAGGTTTTCACCGTCACGAACAGGTCAAAGAGGACCCCGGCTTCGACGAGCTCTTCGACCTCGGCGGCCATGACACCGTGCCGGGCCGCGAGCCTGCGCAGGGCGGTGACCTCGTAGCTGGCGTAGTGGTAGACGTGCAGGTCCGGGAACCGGGCGCGCCGGTCCTGGACATGGGTGATGAAGTCGATCAGCGCCGTCTTCTCCTGGGCACGGTCATGGGCGGTGTACCCGGTGAACACCGTCCCCTCCCCCGCATCTCCCGTGGCCTCTGTTGTCGCGCCGGCCGGCTCATGCTCCAGGAGCCCGAAGAGGTATTCCAGGCCCCAGTCCGCGGTCGAGTCCTGGTAGAGCGGGTCCCCTTCGAAGTCGAAGAAGATGTCCCCGGCCGAGGGCGCCGGCAGCAGCCCCAGGGTGTTCCCGGGCAGGACCTGGTAGGAGGTCCCGTTGACTTCCCCGTCGGTGGCTGCGGTCCCGGTCTGCAGCTTCGCCTGCTCCTGCAGGGTCCGCAGGAAGTTATCGGCCTTGGGCAGGTCAGCCCGGGCGAACGCGGTCATGGTGCTGATGCCCATTGCGATGAGCCGGGACCGGCGGGAGGTGTTCATGAGCCGGACCAGCATCAGGTCATCGTTGGCTTCAATGGCTTCCTTGCAGGGCGCGCAGTGCAGACACACGGACCAGCGCGCATCACCCCAGGCCGCCGGTTCCTCCTCGTCCCGGTGCTCGGAGGCGAGGGCTTCGAGCCGGTTCCGGGCACCCCGGTAGCGGGGCAGGATCTCCGCCAGGGAGTGCCGGGTGGTTTCGCCGGTACCCAGGATCAGCCGGACCTCCGGGTGGACGGGCACTCCGGCTTCCTCCAGCTGGTCCGCGTACGCCGCCAGCTGCAGCAGGGCTGCGTCCTTCGGGGTCCGGGAGAGCTTCGTGTCGTTCACCGACCAGGTCCCGTCCGGTTCCCGGACCAGGAAGTCCGCCCGGCCGTGGAAGGTCCCGTCGAAAAAGGACGCCTGGTAGACGACGCCGTGGCCGCCAGCCAGGGCCGAGAGGGTCTCGGCATGCCGTGCGGTGAGGGTTCCGCGGGTCAGGGAACCGGTGTGGGCGAGCTCGTGGACACCTTTGGGCCGGAGCTTCTCCAGGACCGCCGCCTCGTGCGCGGCGCCCATGGCGGAGACAAGCTCGAGCATCTCATCGGGTTCTGACGCGCGGGCCTCGACCCGGCCCAGAAGCACATCCAGGCTCCGCATGGCACCGTATTCGCAGCCGGCCGCGGCGACGATGTCACCGGCGGACAGGACCAGGTCGGAGGAATCATCGCTGACGGCTGGAAGGAAAAACATGGGCCCCCTGAGGCTTGGCACTGCGTTTCCTTTTGCACATGCGTAGGCAACGGACCCGGGAATCGCCTGATCGGCGAAAATCTGCGCATGTTCCCCGGTGTAGGTCACCGCCCGCCAAAAGGAACATTGACATGGCCAGACAACCATTGCGCTCCGACATTGCCACCGCGGTGCGCCGCGCCGGGAACTCCGTCTGGGGTTGCGGGCGTGAGGTTCGGCGGCTTGAGAATCACCTCGGGCACGGGGAGCGGGTCCGCCGGCTGGCCGGGGCACGGTACCGGGGCCGGATCGGGATCGCCGTCGTCACCGACCGCCGGCTGCTGTTCCTTGTCGAGGGGGTGTTCAGCCGGATCTGCGATGAATTCCCGTTCGCCCGCATCAACCTCATCGGCTGGACCACCGCCTGGGGTGCCGGGACGATCACCATCCACAGCGGCAACTCACAGTCAGCCATCTCCGGCATAGCGACCGGGGTCGGCTACAACATGGTCGGGGGCCTGCGCCACCAGATGGCCCGGATCGACGCCTTGAAACAGCGCGCCCTGGACCGGCAGGACCGGCTCTACGACATGGTCGAGTACCTCTACTCCCTGCACATCCCGGAGGACACCGCCGCGGCCCTGACGGACGGGGACCTGGCGGACACACCGGCGCCCGGGCCGGTCCCGGTCAGCGAAACGAGCACGCACTAAAGATCCGGGTCGGTTCGCCCGCTAGGATCGGCCCATGAAACGCCTCAAGAAGGGCCACGCCGCGATAGCGGTCGACGCCGCAGGCCATCCACTGGACGTCACCGGACACCGGACAGACCTGCCGCCGCTGTACTCCAGGCGCGGGGAGCGGCTTTGGCGGGCCGAGGAGCTGACTTATGCGCTCGGTGAGCGGGTCAGGGCCACCACGGCCCATCACCGGATGGCCCTCGGGGAATGCGGGACCATCGTGGAGATCCCTGAATTCATTCGCCGCGAATACATCGTGCTCCCGGACAGCCTCGCGGACCAGTTCCAGCGACAGTACAGCGGTCTCTACCTGTCCAGGATGCCGGAGCACCTGCTCGCACCCGAACGCTAGAACAGCGGATTGCCCCTGTGGCCGGTGATGACTTTGACGGGGAACACCGTGCAGTCGATGTCGACGGTGGCGTCTACTCCGACCGGCATGACGCCGCCGTTATAGGACCTGGTGCAGGGTTGCCGGCAGAGTCGATGAACAGCGTCTCCCGCGGCGCGGTCTTGGCTTCCGCCGGGTCTGCGTAGACAGGTGGCGGGCTCGGGCGGGGAGCCGTCAGCTGCAGGTCACCAGAACGGCAGCGATCCGGTCGTGTTCGGCCTGGGTCATGGCCAGCCCGAAGTGGGCCTTCAGCGCCGTTTCGGCCTTGGCCTCGGCGCACTTCACCGACGCCACCGACGCAGCTGCCGGCTTGACGATCGCCGCGTCGGCCGTGAACGAGGCACGCTGGCCGGCAGTGGCCTGCTGGGCGGTCTGTTTGACCGGAATGGTCGCCAGCTGTGCCAGCGCGGCGGTTCCGACCGAGTCAGCGGCCGTACCACCGGAGATCGGCAGGGCGCCGGGCGCCACCTGGGCCCCTGCAAGCGCCCCCGGGGCCGGCTGGGAGTAGACGGCGGGTGCGGCTGCTGCTGGTGCCTCCACCGCGTCGGCAGGGCCGGCGCAGGCTGACAGGGAAACGGCAAGGAGGAGCGAGGCGAGGGCGGTCAGGGCAACGGCGGAGGTCTTCATGGCCACCATGTGTACGGCGCCCGCGGAACCGCTTCCCGCATGCCCATCATCACCCGCCGGTGGCGCGTCCCGGGGCGCTGACCACGTATTATTCTTGGGGAGCGTCGCCGTGACGCCTGTGGCTGAAGGGGCGGGGACCATTCAGTGACCACGCATCGGAGCGCCACGGCCGAAATGGTCGGCGGCCGCTATGAACTCGGGCACATGATCGGCCGCGGCGGCATGGCCTCGGTCTACAGCGCCAGGGACGTCAAGCTCCACCGGGACGTGGCCTTGAAGCTTTTCGCGCTCGAGCCCGCCGATCCTCTTGACCTCAAACGCCAGGAAACGGAGATCGACTTCCTGGCCACCCTGAACCATCCGGGCCTGGTGACCCTGTTCGATGCCGGGGCTGAAACCCGGACCCGCGGCGAATCCCAGCCTTACCTCGCGATGGAGCTCGTGGACGGCAAAGACCTGAAAGACCGGCTGCGGCACGGGCCGGTGACCGGGAACGACCTGGCCGTCATCGGCGAAGGGGTCGCCGCCGCCCTGGCGTACGTGCACGCCAAAGGTATCGTCCACCGCGACATCAAGCCGGCGAATATCCTGCTCGTGCAGGTTAGGCCCGGCACGCTGCTGCAGCCCAAGCTCTCCGACTTCGGCCTCGCCCGCAGCCTGGACGCCAGCCGTCTTACCAGCGCCGGCATGATGCTGGGCACCGCCGCCTACCTGAGCCCGGAGCAGGCCATGGGCGCTGACCTGGGCCCGGCCAGCGACATCTACTCCCTGGGCCTGGTGCTGCTCGAATGCCTCAAAGGCGAGCTGGAATACACCGGGTCCGCTGTCGAATCGGCCGTGGCCCGGCTCCAGCGCGCACCGGTCATCCCGGCGTCCGTCCCGTCCGAATGGGCGCGCCTGCTGCGGGCCATGACGGCGATGGATCCGCTGGACCGCCCCGATGCCGCGGCGGTGGAGGCCTCCCTCCGTCATGCCCTGGCCTCCCCGGGGTTCGTCCCTGGGCCCATCGCCGGGACCGTCCGGCCAGCTCACCGCGGGACGTCCCGGCTCCGGAAGGCAGGGCGGCGGCTCGCCACCGGGGTGCTCCTGGTCGCAGTGGCGCTGTTCGCGACAGCCCCGGCACTGCCGGCTGCAGCCCCGGCGGCGCCCGCCGTCGTCGACTACCCGGCGGTCGACGGCACCGTCGGAGACCTGCTGAAACAGCTTCAGGAAAGCGTGGAGCCATGACCCGCCACCGCATCCGGCCGGCGACGCCCAGCCGCCGGGCACAGTTCCTGCTCATCGCCGTCCTGCTGGCCGGCGCGACGGGCTGCAGCGCGGCTCCCGTGAAGGGCGAAGATGCTGGCCTGGCGCTCCAGTCCCAGGTCCTTGCCGTCACCAAGGCCGCGGCCGCCAAGGATCCGGCCGTCACCTTGAAGCTGCTCGACGAGCTGGCCGCGAAGCTCGACAGCTCCGCCATGGCAGGGGATGTCACCTTCCAGCGCCACCAGAACATCATGGCCGCCATCGACGCACTCCGGACCGAGCTGACAGCCCATCTGCCGGCCGCCCCGGTGACTGCCGCCGTGGCAGCAGCGCCGGCAGACGTACCGGCGCCGTCAGCGGATCAGCCCGACGGCGGCCCTGGTGCCGATGCGCCCTCACCACTGAAGGCAGGGACGGCCCCGGTTGCCCCGCCGCTCCTCCAGGCCCCGGCCGCGGCACCTGCCGTCCAGCCGCCGGCGCAAACCTCCCGCGGCAATGGCAACGGGAATGATAACGGCAACGGACGAGGCAACGGCCGGGGCTAGTACCCTGACCGGTCATCGCGGTGGCCGCACACAACATGGTGACAACGATCGAGAGGATCAGCCATGGGCCACTGGGAAACCGAGCACGGACACATCACCCTTCCTTCCACCGAGTTCGCCGCCGTCCGCCAGGCCGTGCAGAACGCCGACCACGACCACCAGAGCAAGGTCTTCGAGGAGACCCAGGAATTCTGGAAAGGGCTGACCCGTAAGGAACAGGTTGACCCGGCCGCGTACGAGGCGGCCAGGACCCGGCACATCGCCGAGCGCCAGCGCCTGACCGAAAGCGCGATGCGGAGCTGGGGCCACCGCAGCGTCACCCCGCACGCTGAAGAAATCATCGACGACGTCTCCTGGCGCCTCACCCTGGCCCCCGGCGCGGCGCCGGCACGGGTGCTCAAGACCGACATCCCGTTCCCGACCAACCGGACCACCGAGTTCCAGGCCGGCGAAGGGACCATCAGTTTCAACAAGGACACAAAATCCGTGTCCTGGGACACCGGGCAGTACCGGAACGTCATCGAGAAGGCACACTCCTCCCCGGCGGGGAAAGCGCTGTTCGAGCGGATCAAGACGGTCAAGTGGACCCGCGGGACCGGCGGGGTGCTGCTGGGTAACAACGAGCTCCGGTCCGAGGAAAGCGACGACCCGTCCGACCGCGCAACGACCGCCTACGGACCCATCGGTGCCGCCCTGGAGCCCTCCCGCTGCCAGGAGTACACCGACTCGAAAGGCAACCGGGTGACCAGCCGGGATCTCACCCGGATCCAGCAGGAACTCTGGGACGCGCAGCGGAAGATGATGACCCGGATGGCCAAGGCAACGGCCAGTGCCGCAGGACAGGGCGCCGGCCGCGGCAAGACCAGCGCGGCCTCCACCGCCGGGAGCTTCTCGGCGTACGGCCACCGCGAACCGACGTTCCGGCTCTGACGAGGCCACGGCTGTAAACCGGCGGCGGGCGGTGAGGTTTGTCGGGGCTCCGCACACATAATGGTCCATGAGCCCCCAGACCTCCCGCCGCCCGTCGTTCCTCCGTGCACTCCGTAGCGCCAGCCCTGCCCTGTGGCCAGCCCTGCCCTGTGGCCGGCCCGCTCGCGCCTGGCGGGCCTGAAGGCGACCTACAAGTCCGGCAGTTACTCCGGCCACCCTGAAGACATGCTCGAAGCCATCGAAGGTGTCGAATTCCTGATCCGCCGCCGCATCGAGGGCACCCGCCCGTCGAAGCAGACGGTTCTGAAGCAGACAGCGCCGAAGCGTGCAGTGTTGAAACAGAGTCCGGTGGAACCCGTCCTGGTTGTCGCGCCGGCACCGGCTGAGCGCAGCTACAGCAGGCGGCAGTTCGAGGAGCTCACCGCACGGAGCCACGCCGACGGTGGCCCGTTCGAACCCGGTCTGGAAGCGGCTCGGCGCCGCTTGGACCACATGCAGGACCTGTACCGCACCGGCGGCTACATGGGCCACCCGGAAGATCTACTCAATGACATTGACGACGAAAAGCGCTGCGTGGACCGGCTCACCGCCGCCGCCGAATAAGCCTGCTCGTCCAGCTACACAGAAATGCCCCGCACCGTTGGACGGTGCGGGGCTTTTCTGCCAGGTCACGTGCCTGTCGCTGTCAGGCCGCCTGCGGGACCTTGTCGTACGGGATGGCCGTTTCGACGTTCAGGTACCGGGAGTTGGGTTTCGGTACCAGGGGTGCCTGCTCCTGGCCGAGGAGGACCCGGATGCAGGCCCAGACCATGTTCACCCCGGCGTGCCCGGTGGAGAACAGGCCGCCGGAGGGCCGGGTGTTGACCTCAAGGAGGACCGCTTCGCCGCGGTAGATCCGGAACTGGGCGTTTGTCAGGTAGCGGATCCCGAATTCAGCTGAGATGTCCCGGTTCATCTCGAGCATGTCCGCGAAGATGCCGGCGGCCTCCGGGACGAGCCGGGACCGGCCGTATTTGGCGCGCGGAACCGCGCCAATGATCGACCCGTCCGGTCCGGTGAGCGTATCGATCGAGACCTCGGGTTCGTCCAGGTACGGCATGAGAATGTACTCCGGGATGGCCACGCCTTCGCCTTCGGCGCGCTCCAGAATGCTCTGCAGCGACGCCAGGGACAGGTCGGCGCTGATGCTGCCGCCGAGCCCGTGGAGCCCGCCCGGGGAGTCGTGCAGGATGCGCCGGTAGCCGACGCCGCCAACGTCCGTGGCCGGTTTCAGGATGAGGGTGTCCCCGCCGGTGAGCTCGCGCAGTTCGGCGTACGCGCCCAGGATGCCTTCGGCGGTGCTGGCGAGCCGGTACGGCGGGACGGAGATCCTGTGGTGCCGGACGGCTGCGTAGGCGTCGCCCTTGTGGCCGAAGACCCGGATGGCCTCGGCGGTGCTGTGGGCGATCGGCAGGCCCGCGAAGAGGTGAGCGTGCTCGGCGATGGCGCCGACGTTCTTCATCGGCAGGAACACGTCGACGTCGTGGGCGCGGGCGAAGTCGGCGGCCCACTGGGCGTACTCGCGGCCGGACAGATCGGGCTCGGCCCAGACTTCATCGCCGGCCTGGGCTGCCGGGGACAGCGGGTTCAGGCAGGACGTGATGATGTGGACCGGGACGTTGTCCGGGTTGTTCCGGATCATCTGCATCAGCCAGTAGTTCGTGTTGTACGTCTGGTTGAACCAGATCCTGATGGGGTTCGTCATGGCGGTCCTTAGCTCGTCCTGTGTTCCTGCATTCTCTGAAGGAACATGCGTAGACGCGGCACGGAAAGGCGATCGTCGGAAACTGTGCGCCTATGCAGAAGGCCCCGCCGAAGCAGGGCCTTCCAAAGGCGGTGTGCGTCAGGTCAGAGCCCGCGGCGTTCCCGGGATAAGCCGATGCCCAGGACGATCAGGAGCGGCACGGCGAGCAGGAAGGAGAACAGGGAGATCACCGGGCCCCCGGCGACCGCCGCGTGGACAAGACCCAGCAGCAGGGCGAACCCGGCGAAGCACAGGGCCGTGACCGGGGCACCGCGGAGCCGGCCCCGCTGTTTGGCCAGCAGTACGATGCCGGAGGCCAGGTTTCCGCCGGCCGCGACCAGTGACAGGAACGCCAGGAAGCCCAGTCCGCGGGCAGTGCCGACACCAAACTGCATGAACAGCCAACAGCCCAGTACGATCGCGATGATCCCGGCGGCGACGCGGTAGCCGGAGGGCGCAGCCTGAACCGGTTCCGGAACCCACTGACCGTAAGGGCCTGGCTGCTGCGCGTACGCAGGCAGCGGTGGTGCTGCCGCAGCCGGTTCAGGCTGCTTTGGCGCCGGTGGAACCGGCGGGTGGTTCTCGGTCAATATGTCCCCCATTTGGTTGCGGAATCCTTTACAGATTACAGCCAGCAGACTCCCTGCAGCGGCGCCCCGGGATCATGCGCAGATGGCACGGCCGGGCGGCTTAGGTGGCCTTCAGGAAGCGGCGGTCAGCCGGAACGGTGAGGATCGCGTCCCGGGCGCTGTCCGAGGCGAAGACGATGGTGAGCTTGCCGTCCTCGGCGGACTCGATGGCGGTCACCTCGTAGGTGACGCGGTACGGAGTGTGACTCCACCAGCGGACGTCGACGGCGTCCAGGACGTCGCCGACAGTGAGCTCGTCGGCGCGGGCCGTGTTCGTGGGATCGGTGTGCTGGGCCCGGTCTGCGAGCCAGCCGCCCACACGGGACGCCACCAGTGCCTGCTTTTCCTTCTCGTGCCGCTCCACGCCGGCGAGGGCGAAGGCACGGTCCAGGTTCGGGACCTGGCTGGCGTACTCGTCCCAGGAGTTGAGGTGCTCGGGGATGTAGCGGCCGATCACCGATTCGATGTCGTCGACGATGCGGTCCGTTGCGTCTTCCGGTGAGGTGGCCGGGGTGTTGACGACAATACCGCCGCCGGGAACGAAGTGGGCGGAGTAGCCGAGATCGGTCATCTGCTCGGTGTCGCCGTTGAATTCGAACGGTGCGGTGGCGAGGCGGAAGAACTCGACGCCCTCGACCTCGACGCGCTCCAGGAGATCGCAGTCATCGTCATTCCAGACCGTATCTTCACCATCACGCCACTGGACCCGGACGCCGTCCTTGCCCCACTTGAAGAGGTTGAATTCGGCGGTGAGCAGCAACGGAATATCGTCACGGGAGATCAGGGAGCCCGCGGAAAGCACCGGGACAGGGACGGTGTGGTCAAAGCTGATCCAGCTGATTTCGCGCATTGCCGGTACTCCTTCAGGGCTGGCCCCGGCTGATGCCGGTGCTCTCCTCACCCCATGTGTGAGGACGGAGGTGCAAGTCTCACCGGCATCCCTCGAAAGTCGCTCTACTCCTTCGAATACGTGATTTGCCCTTGAGCGGGTAATCCCAATCGACGTCTTTGGCCATGAAGAATGCTCCTTTTGACCCATAGTTACGCCCGGGCCGGCATTTGCCGTGCCCATTGTCGATGCAGACGTGGGAGAAATCACGATACGAAATTGGGATGTCGATCGACGCCACACCCTGCACCGTCAAACGGAAGACGTTGCCCTTGCGGGCTTGCGAATAGGGGTCGCCAAGCCAGCGCGAGCAGCGATGACATACCGCCATATGGCTGACGTCATTTCGGTCTTGGAGCGGATGAACAATCGGGGCAGGCGGTGGGAAGCCCTCGCTCAGAAACGTAGCTCGAACGGCGTCAAGGACTTCGGCCTCCACGGAGTAGTACCAGCCGATCGAGTCGATCTCTCGCGTGAGCGCACCAACTTCCCCGCATTTGGATTTGATGAAGATAGACGAAACGTAGTAGATCGAGGACTCTCGGCCACAGCCTCCACAGGCTTTGGCGGATGCTGTAATTACCGCATGTGTCGCCGTAGCGTCTATTCGACGTTTGAACTCGATTGCCAGAACGTGACCAACGGCTTCTGCGAGGGGTGTCGAACTGAACTCGCCGAAGGCCCGTCTTACTTGAACGCTCCCGACGTTGGATCTGTCGCTGAAGACCAGGAACGGGACGCCTGACTCAGTCGCCGAGGAGAGATTGACTGGACTGACGAACCAGAAGCACTTGATTCCCGCGGACGCATATCTTTCCTGGCGAGATGAAAAATCAGCCGAGGATTGTCTTGACCATTGGACCTCTAATGCGATTCTTGTCCCTTCGCTCTCCGCAAGAACGTCCGCTATCCAGCTTCTGTCGAACGAAACGAACTCTATATGGGCGGCCCATCCGGCTGCAGCCCTCACCGCGGCCGCGATAATTGCCTTGGCCTCGAGGTGTTGGGGGCTTTCAGATCCTCCGACGTGGCCGATGCAGTCCGATTTGGCCTTGTGAGCAAAGTATTGAAGCCCACGGGAAGATGTCTTGGGAACTCCATCTTGACCGCACGACATAAGCAGGCCGTCTAACCTGTAGGTCTTTTTGAGCTCGACCCAGCCCGACTGATTAATAAAAGGAGATTCGAGGCGTTCTCCGTTGCGTGTTGCTGTTAGGGGCAAGTCAATCCTCCGCGTTGGTTCTGACGTCACTTCGGAGCATGCGTAGACGAAAGCAAAACGCCCAACCATGCGAGGCAAATGAACTGCTTGAGTGGCCGTTTAGTGCCACGGCACTTAGTAGGCAGCGCGACTATGCGACCTAGAGCGCCCGAGCCTGCACACCCAGTCCTGGGATGTCCTGCTGCGCTTTCAGAGTGAGTACCGAGTGGCCGATCCCCATCGGAAGGGAAGCAGACCCATGGGCCAGCGCAACAGGGATAACCGCGTCGCTGTACATGCGGGTTTGAAGCGAGTCGAGAGTTCCACATATGTGCCCCAAAGTCGGGTAGGACGACCAGGAGTCCGATGCTGGGTCGTCGGAGTAGGGCGCAACATTGGACTTCGCAGGTACCGTAATGACGAGAATGTCACCAGCTGTGGTCCTGTAAAAGAAGCGACGACCATAGAAGAACTTCTCGCCGTAGATGTTAGATACCGGGCGGGACACGATCCTCTGGTTGATGTAGTCGTTCGTCAGCCTCATGACGCTTCCTCTGGGGATGAAGTCGCGAATATGTTGGGCGTGGTCGAAGAATCTTCCGGACTTCTCAACACCAACAAGCAAAGGTGCGGAGTGGCCGTTTTCCGCGAGGGTGCTGCTTATGTTCGACAGGAACCGAGCGAAAGGCCGCGCCATGGCGGCTGGCGCCCCGAAGAGTGCCAGCGGCCCGTCTGTAACGAAAAGCGTGGCGCCAAGAATGCCAGGCGATTCCCGCTGGAAGAAGTCGAGGAAACCGAACGTCATGAGGCGCTCCGCGATGCTCATGACACGTGTCAAGCTGGCGAAGTTAGTGCCCTCGGGGTCGTACTCGTCTGCGGTTCTCAGGACGTCCGAAAGGTAGAGTTCCACGCCGCACGTCGGGCAATGACCGCCGTTTCTGCCTACGAAGAGCGTTCCGCTGATCGGAATTCTGTTCGGGCACAGATCGTTCGGGCAATGCGTGACGATGATCGTATCCGCCGGCCGTCCAGGGTCGCCGTGAACTGCAAAAACGACGTCTGCAAGGGTGGTTTTCAGTTCGGGGTCTATGACCGCGGTGTGAAGAAGTCTATTAGTTTCGGACCTCCAGCTATCGAGCCCGCTCATGCCCGGCAGCGTTAGTCCGGAACCCGGAAGGGCTGCATCGAAGCCGTAAGAGCCGTGGGCGCGGGAGATCGCCCGAGTGTCCGGAAATGGGCCGCTCACCGCCTTGTGGAGGGCGTCCAGATCCACGAGGCTACGGGCTACGCGGATGTAGCCTGCCCGGACGGACGGGTAGTCATTTGTTACCTCAACCTCCTGGTCGGAGCCGTCCACTGTGATCGTGTGAGTGATCCGGCTGGCGTTGGGAAGTTTTGCCAG
>DASWAW010000522.1:0-2635 GCA_036390955.1 Arthrobacter sp. | reverse complement strand
GTTCTTGTCCTGCTGATAACGCTCGTACAGTTCGTCAACGAGCCACTCGTTTCCGCCAAATTCCTCTGGTAGACGGTGGCTAGGCTGCTCTGGCACTTGAATTACGCCTCTTCCATGAGTTTGATTCCCACTGGTTTCACGGTGCTTCAGCACGACGATTGAACCAGTCTCCGCGTCCAGTGAACCCAGACCCATGCCAGTCTAGTGACGATTCTTGCCAAACCGCCAATAAGGGTGACTCAAATCATCAAGTGGGCTCAAAGTGCCGTCACGGCACCCCTCCGGCCGTTCGACCGCCGGTTGAAAGGCAACCGAAAGGCAGCCGAATGGCCCTGGCCGGAGTGCCTGCCGGATTCATCCGAGACGGCTTTGGAGTGACGCACGGGCCAATTCTATTTACGCCCGGAGCAGCTTGAGCCGACGGGTTCAAGGGCTTTCCTGTTCACGGGCTGTCCCGGGTTGGCGGGACATCCTCTGGCGGGACATCCTTTGGCGGCTCCGCTCCGGCTGACGCTGGGGTATTGGAGAAGGTGTCGGAGAAGAGGCCGATCAGTCCGTCGATTTCCGCGGTGGCGGTGGCGGGGTGACGGAAGTGCTGGTGGGGTTCAATGGCATAGCGGGTCCGTCGTCCGGCCCGGATGCGGTGCAGGTATCCTGCGTCCTCGAGATCCTTGAGGATCTGGAGGGTTGAGCGTGGTGTGATCCCGACGTTGGCGGCGATGTCGGCAATGCGGCCCTGGGGGTCGGCGGCCACTGAAAGCAGGACATGCCCGTGGTTCGTCAGAAAGGTCCACTTGGGACGGTCGGGTGATGGCGGAAGGCGTGGTTCCGGTCCTTTTTCCGGACCGGGCGGTGGGGCTGTCATGGTGGTTCCTTACTGACGTTTCCGGCTGCGCCGCCGTCGGGCAGGCCCGGCTGCCTGCCCTGCGCCTGCGGTGGGTGATGGTGCGGTTGCTTTCGTGTCCGGGCGTTTGCGCCACAGTGGTTCCAGCCCGGCGATGTCAGCGGCTGAGGCGGTTCCGAACGGGGAGTGTGCCGGCTCCGGGGGAGCCTTGCGGCCCTGTCCGCGGGTGGCCCAGAGGCTTGCGCCGATGGACACCCCGAGGATGGCGGCGATAACAGCCAGGGACAATGGGGTGGGGATGTAGTAGAGATCGACTTTGAGGAGCATTTTGATGCCTACCCAGATCAGGACGAGCGCCAGTCCGATCTTGAGGTAGATGAAGCGGTGGATCAGGTCAGCGAGGAGGAAGTACATCGCCCGGAGGCCCAGGATGGCGAAGGCATTGGCGGTGAAGACCAGGAACACCTCGTCGGTCACGGCGAAGATCGCAGGGATGGAGTCCACGGCGAAGATGATGTCGGTGACCTCGATCAGGACCAGGACGGCCAGCAGCGGAGTGGCCAGCAGGGCGCCGTTCTTGCGGATCAGGAATCGTTGGCCGTGGAAGTCGTCCGTCATGGGCACACGCCGGCGGAAGAGTTTCAGGATCCGGGACTTTTCCGGGTCAACCTGGTCGTTTCGGTGTTGGATCATCCGGTAGCCGGTGAGGAGCAGGAACGCCGCAAAGATATACAGCACCCACCCGGCACTGGCGATGATGGCGGAGCCTGCGGCGATGAAGACGCCGCGGAAGATCAGCGCACCAAGGACGCCGAGGAACAGCACCCGGTGCTGGAATTCGCGCGGCACCGCGAAGTACGTGAAGATGATCGCCCAAATAAAGACGTTGTCCACCGCCAGGGACTTCTCGATCAGGTATCCGGCGAAGTATTGCTGGCCAAGCTCCGCCCCGTAGAGCTGCCAAATCAGGGCGCCGAAACCCACGCCGAACGCGACCCAGACTGCGGACCACAGCGCGGCTTCACGGACTCCGATCACATGCGCTCTGCGGTGAGCGGCCAAGTCCACGGCAAGCATCAGAACAATCGCACCCAAAACGGCCAGCCAGGCCCAAAAAGGAACATTCATCAGGGAGCACCCACTTCCAGTCAGTTCGAACCAACTGGAGGTCTTTCCCGGTCCCGGGGGACCTGCCCCGCCGGGCCGCTCAGGTGAGGGCCGTACTGACGACGGAACAACCAGGGGATACTCCCCTCCACATAATTAGTGAAACATATTTCACCTTTCGCGACAATGGGCTTTTTCCCGATCTCGGGTGTCCGAAAGCGTTGTCCGGCAGCGGAGGTGCGGTACCGGGCAGGGCGGATGCCACGGCCAGGGGAAGCCTCGCTAGACTCGCTCTGAGAACCCGTTGAGCACCGGAATGCCTATTTAAGGAGCAGCCGTGCGTTTCCTGACCGAGCCCACCACCGACCTGACCTATTCGGACCTCTTCCTCGTCCCGTCCCGTTCCGACGTCACCTCCCGCCTGGATGTGGACCTGGCAGCGGACGACGGGACAGGCTCCGCGATTCCGCTGGTGGCGGCCAACATGACAGCGGTGACCGGCAAGCGGATGGCCGAGACCATGGCCCGGCGCGGCGGACTGGCGGTGCTGCCGCAGGACGTCCCGCTCGACGTGATCCGCGACGTGACGGCCTGGATCAAGACCCGCCACCCCGTCCTGGAAACCCCGCTCACCCTCTCGCCGGCCGACACCGTCATCGATGCCCTGCACCTGATGGGCAAGCG
>DASWAW010000521.1:0-6247 GCA_036390955.1 Arthrobacter sp. | reverse complement strand
CGCAGACGTCTAATCCGCCAACTGGCTGACTAAGATGTCTTCAACTGAAGAGCTTCTGAAGCGTCTCGGTGTCACTATTGACGCCGGGACGCTTCGTCTTGCGCTCACACACCGTTCCTACGCCTACGAAAACGGCGGCATCCCCACCAACGAGCGTCTCGAGTTCCTGGGCGACTCCATTCTGGGGTTCTCGGTCACCGACGCGCTCTACCGTGACAACCCCACGCTGCCCGAAGGGGACCTGGCCAAGCGCCGTTCCGCCGTCGTCAGCACCCGGGCACTCGCGGGCATCGGCCGCAGCATCGGGCTTGGCGAGTACATCTACCTCGGACAGGGCGAAAAGCTCACCGAGGGCAAAAACAAGGCCTCCATCCTTGCGGACACCATGGAGGCGCTGATCGGTGCCACCTATGTCTCCAACGACATCGAAACGGCACGCCAGCTCGTTATGCGCCTGGTCGGACCGCTGCTGAAGGACGCCGCCGCTCTCGGCGCCGGCACCGACTGGAAGACTTCCATCCAGGAGCTCGCGGCCAGCCGCCAGCTCGGGACGATCAACTACGCCGTGGAGGGCTCCGGCCCGGACCACGCCCGGACGTTCGAAGCCATCCTGCGGATCGGCGGCAACGACTACGGCTCCGGCTCGGGAAACTCCAAGAAGGAAGCCGAACAGGAGGCCGCCGCCGACGCCTGGCGCCGGCTGTCGGCGCCGTCGGCGGTTGCGCCCGACGCGGCGACTGCGCCCGACGCGGCGACGCCTGACGCGGCGACTGTCGCCTCCGCGGAGCCCGACGCGCGGCAGCTGCCGTACCAAACCGGCGCCTAGGCACGCACTGTGCCTGAGCTGCCCGAGGTCGAAGTCGTCCGCCGCGGCCTGGTGAACTGGGTGCGGGGCCGGACCATCACCGCTGTTGAGGTGGTGGATCCGCGCTCCGTCCGCCGGCACGCGCTCGGGCCGGAGGACTTCGCCGGCAACCTTGAGGGTGCCCGCGTCCTGGACGTGGTCCGGCGCGGAAAATTCCTCTGGCTGCCGCTGTCAGATACCCCGGCGGCGTCCCCGGACGGCGGCGCAGCGGAACCCTTCAAGCCCACTGTGGCCCTGATGGCGCACCTGGGCATGTCCGGGCAGTTGCTGATGCAGGACGCTTCTGTCGCGGACGAAAAGCACCTGAAAGTTCGTCTGCGCCTGAGCCCCGCTGCTGGCATGCCGGAACAGCTCCGGTTCGTGGACCAGCGGATCTTCGGCGGGCTCTTCCTCACCTCGCTGATCCCCACCGCCGACGGCGGCCCCGGCGGCCGCGCCGAAATGCCGCTGCCGCTTATCGCCGAGGAAGCCGCGCACATTGCCCGGGACCCGCTGGATCCCTCCTTCTCCTTCGATGAGTTCTACCGGCGCCTCCGGGCCCGCAAGACCGGGCTGAAACGGGCGCTGCTGGACCAGGGCCTGGTCTCCGGGATCGGGAACATTTACGCGGACGAAGCCCTCTGGAAAGCGCAGCTGCACTACGCCCGGCCTACCGACACGCTGCGCCGCGCCGACGCGCTCCGGGTCCTTGACGCCGCCCGCGAGGTCATGACGGACGCCCTGGCCGCCGGCGGCACGAGTTTCGATTCGCTCTACGTCAACGTCAACGGAGCCTCCGGGTACTTCGACCGCTCCCTGAACGCCTACGGCCGCGAGGGCCGGGAATGCAAGCGCTGCCTCGCCGCCGGCCGGGTGAGCCTGCTCAAACGGGAACAGTTCATGAACCGTTCCTCGTATACCTGCCCCGTCTGCCAGCCCAAGCCCCGCAACGGCCGCTGGTAACCGGGCACCGCGCTCCAAAAAACAAGTAGCGCTACGCTTCCGAACCGGGCACGCCGCTGAAAGACTGTGGCGGTGGGAGCCGGGGCCCGCAGTCCGCCAAGGGCAGACAAGCGCGCGCGGGCCGCCACGACTTCGGAAACGACAGAAGAGGCTGCCCATGTACATCTCGATGGCTGACAGAACCGGTGGCAAGAAGGGCAACGACACGGCAGCCTCTCCGTCACTTCCAGATGCCGCCTTCCGGTTGTCGCCCGTCATTCTCTGGCTCGGCATCGTCAGCATGGTCACCGACATTTCGTCCGAATCCGTGGCGGCCATCCTCCCCTTGTACGTCACCGGGTTCCTGGGGCTCTCGACCATTGCTTTCGGGTTTATCGACGGCCTGAACCAGGGAGCCAGTGCGATCGTGCGCATTGCCGCCGGCTGGGCGTCCGACCGCACGGGGCACCCTAAGCGGGTAGCCGTGGCCGGCTACGGGCTGTCCATGCTGGCACGCATCGGCCTGCTGTTCGCCGGCGGATTCGTCTCGCTCGCCGGAATCATTGCAGGTGACCGCATTGGCAAAGGCATCCGCACCGCGCCGCGGGACGCCTTGATCTCGGCTGTCGCGCAGCCGCAGTACCTGGCCAGATCCTTCGGCGTGCACCGCATGCTGGATAACATCGGAGCCGCCACCGGGCCGCTCCTGGCGTTCCTGATCCTCCTGCTGATCCCTAACGGGTACAGCACGGTCTTTGTGGTTTCGCTGGCCTTCGCCGTGATCGGCGTGGCGGCTCTGGTCCTGGTGGTGCCGGACGTGACGACGCCGCGTGCGGGGAAGCAACCGAAACGCGTGCGCCCGGCCTTCAAATGGAGCCACCTGTCGGACCCCGGACTGACCCGGCTGCTCGTGGCGGCAGGACTGCTGGCACTTCTGACCGTGGGCGACGGCTTTATCTACCTCGTCCTCCAGGCCAGGGATTCATTCGCCGTGCAATGGTTCCCGCTGCTCTACGTCGGAACCAATGTGGTCTACCTCGTCCTGGCGGTTCCGTTGGGACGGCTCGCTGACCGCTGGGGCCGGGTCAGGGTCTTCCTGGCTGGCCACCTTGCCTTGCTGGCATGCTACCTGTTGGCGGCGGCCCCCTTCGGCGGGTTGGCCGCCACAGTGGCGTGCCTGGCACTGCTGGGACTGTTCTACGCTGCCACCGACGGCGTGCTGGCTGCGCTGGCCAGCCGGCTGGTCAGCCCGGAGAATGTCGCCACCGGGATCGGGGCCGCCCAGACAGTGGTGGCGTTGTGCCGGATGGCGGCGTCCGCAGGATTCGGCATCCTCTGGTTCGCGATCGGCGCCGCACCCGCAATGCTCGCGGCCGCCGTCGCGCTGGCGGCCGCCCTGCTGGTCACTGCCATACTGATGGGCTCTTCGCAGAAACGCACTTCGCACCAGCAAGGCGCCAGCACATGACGTCCGCCCGGATCATTAGCCGACCGCGCACGGCGGTGCTGGTGCTGGTCACACTGGCCGTCGCGGCGGCGGCCGGCATCTACGCCTCACTGGCGTTCCAGGATGCCCGTGAGAGCCAGGCTGCGCCTGCCGCCGTCGAGGTCACCAGATCCGAGGCCCTTCCGGTGACACCCTACGTCGTGTTCCGCAACACGGCGTCCGGCCAGGGCTTCGGCGAGGCAGCGACCGTAACGCTGAAGGATCCCGGCGGCCAGCGTGCACTGAGCGGAAAGAGCTGCGACCGGGTCTACGGGACGGACC
This sequence comes from Arthrobacter sp., assembly GCA_036390955.1. Taxonomy (GTDB): domain Bacteria; phylum Actinomycetota; class Actinomycetes; order Actinomycetales; family Micrococcaceae; genus Arthrobacter. The sequence continues at coordinate 2,693 of DASWAW010000521.1, read as the reverse complement.
AGCTGACCTTCTGCCTTCAGACCAAACACGAGCTGGCAACGAATTTCCAGGCCTCCGTGTTTGACGCCGGGTGGAACGAAAAGGCCAAGTGGCCGCTGGCCGGCATCCCCAGCAGGGCGCGGACCAACGCCAACGGCTCCCTCGTGGCGACCACAGTCTTCGTCTCGGGCCACTCCTACTCCGGTGCCGGGTTCTCCACCGAAACCATGATCCGCGATCAGGCCGGCGCGGGTGCCGGAACCATGGAAGACTATGCGCTGATCCTGGACGGAAACCGCATCAAGGCCAGCGACAGGAACATCTGGGGGGTCACCTTCGTCCCTGGCCAGCCCGACGTCTTCTACGCCACAGCAGCATCCCAGGGAAACATCTGGCTGGTCCAGGGAAGCATCGCCGGCCGGACACTCACCGTTGTCCGCAGCGGCGTTGAATGCCCCTCCATTTCCCCGGACGGCACCCGGCTCGCCTACAAGAAGAGCGACACCGGCACCCTGACGGGGCATCGCAGCATCGCCGTCCTGGACCTTGCCAGCGGCGCGGAGTCCGTGCTGGCCGAGCAGCAGAGCATTGACGACCAGATTGAGTGGCTGGACGACTCCACCCTGCTCTACGGGCTTCCCCGTGACGGCTCCGAGCTGGACAGCGACCTCTGGTCCATCAAAACCGACCCGTCAGCCCGGCCGGCGCTGTTCATTGAACATGCGTGGTCCCCGTCGGTCGTCCGCCCGGGCGCCCGGTAGCGTGGCCCACCGGTAAATCCGCCCGATCCGGGACGTTGACGGTAGATTTGGGGGAAGGAAAGCAGCCGCTGCCGCCAGCCAGGAGATCCGAAACACCTTGCACCTCAAAACCCTGACCGTCCGGGGCTTCAAGTCCTTCGCTTCGGCGACGACGTTCGAGTTCGAACCGGGCGTCACTGCCGTGGTCGGCCCCAACGGCTCGGGCAAATCCAACGTGGTGGACGCCCTGGCCTGGGTGATGGGCGAGCAAGGTGCCAAGACCCTGCGCGGGGGCAAGATGGAGGACGTGATCTTCGCCGGCACGTCCGGACGTCCGCCCTTGGGCCGCGCCCATGTCTCACTCACCATTGACAACAGCGACGGCGCCCTGCCGATCGAGTACAGCGAAGTCACTATTTCCCGGACGCTGTTCCGCACCGGCGGTTCGGAGTATGCCATCAACGGCGCCGGCTGCCGGCTCCTGGACATCCAGGAACTCCTCTCAGATTCGGGCCTGGGCCGGGAGATGCACGTGATCGTGGGGCAGGGGCAGCTGGACAAGGTGCTCCACGCCACCCCGGAGGACCGGCGCGGTTTCATCGAAGAGGCCGCCGGCATCCTCAAGCACCGGCGCCGCAAGGAAAAAACGGTCCGCAAGCTCGAAGCCATGCAGGCCAACCTGGCACGGCTCAGCGACCTCACCGGCGAAATCCGGCGGCAGCTCACCCCGCTCGGCAAACAGGCAGAGGTGGCCAGGCGTGCCCAGACCGTCCAGTTCGAAGTCCGCGACGCCCGCTCCCGCCTCCTGGCGGATGACCTGGTCCAGCTGCAGTCGGCCCTGGCCCAGGACGTAGCGGACGAGAGCGCGCTCAAAGCCCGCCGCGGCGTCGTCGGGGAGGAACTCGAGCTCGGCAGGCGGCGGCAGGCCGGCCTCGAACAGCTCGCCGCCGAAGCCACGCCGAAGCTCAACGCCGCACGCGACACCTGGTACCAGCTCTCCGCCGGGCGCGAACGCCTGCGTTCCCTGGGCTCGCTCGCCGAGGAACGGCGCCGGCTGCTCGGGTCCTCCGACAGCGTCCCTGATTCCGGCCGCGACCCCGATCAGCTGGACCGGCAGGCCGCCCGTGTCCGGGCGGAACAAGACGGGCTGGAGCGCCAGGTCGTGGACTTCCGCTCCGTGCTGGACGCCGCCACCGCCGCCAAACAGGACGCCGAACACGCCGCCGCCGCCGAGGACAGGCGGCTCGCGTCCCTGCTCCGCGCGGCCGCGGACCGGCGCGAGGGCCTGGCCAGACTCGCCGGGCAGGTGGGCGCCGCACGCTCCCGGGTCGAATCCGCGCAGGCGGAACTGGGCCGGCTCCGCGAATCCCTCAAGGCCGGGGAGGCGCGCCGCAGGCAGGCCCACAGCGAGTTCACCGCCCTCGAAACCCAGGTCGCCGGCGTGGAGGACGGCGAGGAGAGCCTCGACGCCGACTACGAGGACGCCAGCGCAGCCCTCGACGCCATCGCCGCTGAGATCGACGCGCTGAAGGCCGCCGAACGCGACGGCGAAAGGGAGCGCGGCGCCCTGCTTGCCCGCCGCGACGCCCTGCAGCTCGGGCTGAACCGCAAGGACGGCTCCGGCCACGTCCTCGGCTCAGGACTTCCCGGGGTGCTCGGATCCCTGGCGTCCATGATCACAGTGGAACCCGGTTACGAAACGGCCATCGCCGCCGCCCTGGGCGCCGCCTCCGACGCCGTCGTGGTGCAGGACAGCGGGGCGGCAGCCGCCGCCGTCCAGCGCCTGAAGGACGACGACGCCGGCCGCGCGGCCCTGCTGCTGGCAGCCGCAGCTGACTCGGAAGCCGACGCCCGGCCCGCTTCCGGCGGGCAGCTCCCCGCCGGAGCCCGGTGGGCCTCGAGCCTCATCACGGCATCGGGTGCGGACGGTGTTGCCGCCCCGCGGCTGCCGCTGTCCGGGCTGCTGGCGGGCAC
>DASWAW010000520.1:0-10148 GCA_036390955.1 Arthrobacter sp. | reverse complement strand
CCGACCTCCGGGAGCGACCCGCCCGGCCCGCGCGCCAGCATGGCGTTGAAGTACAGCCCGTCCCCCATGTAAAGGACGGGCTTGGCCATGGCGGGCCCGACGTCGGCAGCCAGCAGTTCCAGCCAGTCCGCCTGGGCGGCGGCCATCCGCCGCAGGGTTTCCTGGTGGGCCACTTCGGCAAGCCGGGTGGCGGCGACGAAGGCGCGGTCCAGCGGGGTGTCCGCCCAGACCGAGGACTTGATGAAGTACGCGGCCGCGCCCTCCGCAGCGGCCGCCATGGCAGCGGCGTCGGCGGCAAGCAGCCGGTCCAGCCGTTCAAGCAGGACCGAAATCATCGCCTCCTTGTTCGGGAAGTGGTACAGCAGCCCGCCCTTGGACACGCCGGCCAGCTTCGCCACTGCATCCAGGGTCGCGGCACGCTCGCCCTCTTGAATCAGCAGGGATTCAAACGCGTCGAGGACGGCTTCGCGGGCGACGGGTTTTCTGGCCATGGTTCCTATCATGCCCCCAGCGGGGGGCCGGTTCTTAACGGGCGACTTCTTAACTATACCGTCCAGACGGTACAGTTATTGTCATGAGCAACACTTCCTTCACCCGCGGCAGTACCGGCACCCTCGGCAGCAACGCCGCCGGATCGACGCCGAACCCGACCCCGCGCGCCCCCTGGCGCGACTGGCTGGCGCTGGCGCTGCTGATGTTTCCGGTGCTTCTGGTGGCCGTCGACAACACTGCCCTGACCTTCGCCCTGCCGGCCATCGCGCGCAGCCTCGACGCCTCCGGGGTGGAGCTGCTGTGGATCGTCGACGCCTATCCCCTGGTGCTTGCGGGCCTGCTCGTGGCGATGGGCAGTTTCGGTGACAGGATCGGCCGCCGCAGGCTGCTCTTCATCGGCAGCACGGGCTTTGCCGCCGTCTCGGCGGTCACGGCCTTCGCCCCGAGTGCCGAATGGCTGATTGCCGGACGCGCGGGGCTGGGATTCTTCGGGGCCATGCTGATGCCGTCCACGCTGTCCCTGATCCGCAATATTTTCCCGGAGCCCAACCGGCGCCGGCTGGCCGTGGCCATCTGGGCCGCCGGCTTTTCCGGCGGCGCCGCGCTGGGGCCCATTTTCGGCGGCTGGCTGGTGGAGCACTTCTGGTGGGGCGCGATCCTGCTCGTAGCCGTGCCGATCATCCTGCCGCTGCTGGCCCTGGGTCCGGCCTTGATCCCGGAATCCCGCGACCCGAACCCGGGCCGGGTGGACATGCCCAGCATCATCCTGTCCCTGCTGGTCATGGTGCCCGTGGTCTACGGCATCAAACTCCTGGCCACGCACGGGCTGGCCCTGGAGCCGCTGGCCGCCATCTCTTTCGGCCTTCTGATGGGGTTCGTCTTCATCCGGCGCCAGCGGTCCCTCCTGGCCGGCGGAACGGCAACCCGCACCGCTCCGCTGCTGGACATCAGCCTCTTCAGCAACCGGATCTTCAGCACCGCCATTCTCGCGAACGTGCTGGCACTGTTCTCGTACAACGGCTTCATCCTGTTCCTGGCCCAGCACCTGCAGTTGCTCGAGGGACAGTCCCCGTCGGAATCCGGCGTCGCCATGGTGCCCGCCCTGATCGCCACCGTCCTGGCTGGCCTGCTGGTGGTGCCGCTGGTGAAGAAGGTCCGCCCCGGATTCGTGGTCGCCGGCGGGCTGCTGCTCAGCGCCGCAGGCTACTTCGTGGTGGCCTTCGGCGACCACGGCAACGGCCCGGCTCTGCTGCTGGCGGCGCTGCTGGTGCTGTGCCTGGGCGTCGGCGCCGCGGAAACCATCTCCAACGACCTGATCCTCGGCGCGGCCCCGGCGGAGAAATCCGGGGCGGCCGCCGCGATTTCCGAGACCGGCTACGAAGTCGGCTCCCTGCTGGGCACCGCCATCCTCGGCTCCATCCTGACGGCCTCCTACCAGGGCAATCTCCGGCTTCCCGCCGGCGCCGCCGAAGCGGCCCCCGCGGAAGCGTCCGCCCAGGCCGGCGAGACACTCGCCGGGGCCGTGGAACTGGCACAGTCCCTCCCGGGACCCCTCGCCGAGGCCGTGATGGCTGCCGCCCGCACCGCCTTCGACTCAGGCGTCCACATCACGGCCACGATCGCGCTCGTGCTCATGGCCGGGACATCAGTCCTGGCCGCCGTTGTCCTCCGGAAGGTGCCGACCGCCAAGTAGTTAAGGCAAGTCACTAAAGCCAAGTCCTTAAAGCGCAGCGCCCGGCGCCGGTAAACCGGAGCCGGGCGCTGAAGACTGCCGGAGGACGCTACTTGCTGTCCGCCGTGGTGACGCTGGTGTTGGCGCGCATCGTCTCCGCGTTGACCATCCAGGCGTATTGCTCGAACTTGGCGATGAAGGCGTGCAGCAGGTCCGCCGTCGTGGGGTCTTCTTCGTCTACTTCGTCGTGGACTTTGCGCATGGTGCCGACGGCCGCTTCGAGGGCCGCCACGATCCGCTCAATGGCATCTTTGGTGTTGATCAGGCCGGCCGGGAACTCGGCGAGCGCCGTGGACTTGGACACCGTAGAGCTGCGGCCGTCCGGGAGGGCGTGAAGGGCACGCATGCGCTCGGCGAGGTCATCCGCGAAGGCGCGGGCCGCATCGATAATCTCGTCCAGCTGCAGGTGCAGGTCCCGGAAGTTTGTCCCGACGATGTTCCAGTGCGCCTGCTTGCCCTGAACGTGAAGTTCGATCAGGTCCACGAGCACTGCCTGCAGATTGGTCGTGAGGGTGGGTGAAGCTTTCATGCGTCCTCCTGATTGTGTCCGGTACCGGTACGCCCGATGCTGCTGGGTCCGATACCGCGGGATCCGATGTCCCGACGCTACTCCAGTGCCCCACGGGACCGCGACGGTCACGGAGGAATTTCTCGGTCAGCTTACTAAGTCGGCTTACTAACCGCGGGCATTCCCTGAAATGACGCCGGCACCCGCCCGGCCGGGGTCACCAGAAATGCGCGACGTCGATCACGAGCCGGGAGCCCGCGTCCGGCCCGGCCAGGGTGAACACCCGGAACGGCAGCCGGGCCCGGACCCCAAGGCCAAGGCTTGAGTACCCCTCGAAACTGCCGGCCCACGCCAGCTGCCTGAACGTCTGGTAGCCGCTGACGTTGCTCAGTTCGTTCGGGTCCGCCGGGGTGTAGGTGGCATTGCCGTTGGCGTCGTAGGACGGGTCGTTGACGGTGACCTGGAGGAACGCCTGCCCCCGCAACGGGACCGGCAACCCCGAACCGTCCTGCGTCACCTGCGGAACGTAGCGGACGGTGTAGCCGCCCACGGGCCCGTTGAGGTCAATGACCAGCCGGTCGAAGCAGTAATGCTGCCCGGTGCGGACATTCGTCACCTGGGCCTGGCTCATCGCAGGATCCGACTTGACCAGCGACCCCCACACCTGCCCGCAGTAGGGCGCCGCCGACGCCGGGCCGGGCGCCACCAGCGCCGATCCGACTGCCAGCAGGACCGCTATCAGCCACACCCGGAACTTCTTCATTTGGGCCGCCCCCTCGCGCGATGAGATAGCTCCAGAATAGGAGCGTTTGGCGCGCGAATCGAGGGGCCGGCGCGATCTGCCCCCAACCGTTAGGCTGCGCCGCGCCCGGTCACGGGACGGTTGCACCGCCGTCGGCCGCTATACAACCTCCAGGGAACGGCGAAGCGCCGGTCCCTGGAGGTCCGGCGCTTCGCGGCGCGTTTGCAGGCTGGCTGGCCGGCATGTTCTGAAGTGGTGTTGCGCGGTGGAAGGTCCCCTAGCCTTCGCAATCGCGGCAGTACTTCAGGCCGTTTTTTTCCTTGGCCACCTGGGACCGGTGGCGGACCAGGAAGCAGGAGGAGCAGGTGAATTCATCGGACTGCTCAGGAACAACAACGACGGTCAGTTCTTCGCCGGACAGATCGGCCCCGGGAAGGTCGATGCCTTCAGCCGTGTCGTTCTCATCGACGTCGATGACGGCAGTCTGGGCGCCGCCGCCGCGGGACGCCTGAAGTGCCTCCAGCGACTCGGCGGGAGATTCTTCTTCTGTCTTGCGTGGTGCGTCGTAATCGGTAGCCATTGGGGTTCACTTTCGTTGCTGCGCAGCGCCATTTCAGGCACCTCAGTGAAGCAGTTTAGGACATTATGCACGTTGCCGAAGAATAGTGTGGCTAATCCGACACAATGAGACGGACGGTCCCGGACACCCGGGGCAGCGGCCCTAGCCGAAACCCGTGCCACCTCCTTCCGGTGGGCAGTTCAGGCGACCGGCCAGACCACGAGCGTCTGCCATTTTGCCGGGTCCGGTTCGGCGCCGGGATCGGTGAGGTAGTACTCCCACATTGCCTCCCCCGGGCTCACGCCGTCCTCCTGCATCCGCGCACTGATCGCGCCATACGTGCGCTGCAGCGATTCATAGGGGCCGACGTGAATCGCCTCGTAGGCCTGGCCCGCAGGCAGGGTCCCGGCGACCACCGCCTCGCCCTCGCCGGCCGCGCTCTTGAAGGGCGCGGCCAGCGGGAACCCTGCTTCGACGTCGACGACGTCGGTCGGCATCCCGCGATACAGCGCGAACGGAGGGCCGGCCAGCTGGACATGCTGCTCCTGCACGGCCCCCATGACGGCCCCGAATGCGCGTCCGAAAAAGTCCCGCAACGCGTTCATAGGCACGGTCTCGCGCACCACCGCAGTCGGCTGTTCCTTGAGTTGGGTGGGCCTGATGTCCGGCGAACCCGGGTTTGCTTCAGTCATACGCCCAGACTCTGCCGTCCCGATGGCACGGTCTAGGGCCTTACGTCCCGCGCCGCCGAAGTCCCCAGACCTGCCGTGCCCACGGCACGGTTCCAGGGCAGTGCGTCCCCGCGCCGCGCAGGTGCCGGGAACGTGCCCCCGGGAAGCGTCCTGCCGCGAGCTGCCCGGCGGGCACAGGCCCGCCCGAATAAGTAAATGAACTTTATTCATATTAGGTCTTGCCTCGCACGCCGATCGCCCCAATACTAAATGAACACCGTTCATTTATGTGACCCCCGTCTCACTGGAGTAGCCATGATCGAAATTGCTTCCCTCGACACCCCGCCCTCCCTCGCCCGTACCGCCCCGTCCAGCCGCCCGGCCCTGCGGGTCGGCGTCGTGCAGCACCGCTGGCATCCAGACGCCGCCGTCCTGCGCGCCGAGCTGGACGAAGGCATCGAACGGGCCGCCCGGCTGGGAGCCACCGTCGTCTTCCTGCCGGAGCTCACACTGTCCCGCTACCCCGCCGACACGCTGCCCGAAAACGGCGCTGCCCAGGGAGGCGGTACGCGCCCGCGGCCCTCGGACATCGCCGAGGACCTGTTCTCCGGCCCCACGTTTCGCTTCGCGGCCGACGCGGCCCGCAGGCACGGCATCTGCGTCCACGCCTCGCTGTACCAGAAGGCGGAAAACCCGGACGGCTCTGACGACGGACTGGGCCTGAACACCGCCATCCTGGTGTCCCCCCGGGGCGAACTGCTGGGACGCACCCACAAGCTGCATATCCCGGTTACGGCCGGCTACTACGAGGACAAGTTCTTCCGCCAGGGCCCCGACGCCGGTGACGCCTACGAGGTCCACTCCCCCGCCGAACTCGGCGGCGCACGGTTGGGCATGCCCACCTGCTGGGATGAGTGGTTCCCCGAACTGGCACGGATCTACTCCCTCGGCGGCGCAGAGCTCCTGGTCTACCCCACCGCCATCGGCTCCGAGCCGGACCACCCGGACTTTGACACCCAGCCGTTGTGGCAGCAGGTCATTGTGGGCAACGGGATTGCCAACGGGCTGTTCATGGTGGCCCCCAACCGTTGGGGCAGCGAGGGCACGCTGAACTTTTACGGTTCGTCCTTCATCTCCGATCCCTACGGCCGGATCCTGGCCCAGGCTCCCCGGGACGAATCCGCCGTGATCGTCGCCGACCTCGACCTCGACCAGCGCCGGGACTGGCTCACGCTCTTCCCGTTCCTGGCCACGCGCCGCCCGGACACCTACGCGCGGCTGACCGATCCCGTACACGCCGAGTCCCCGCTCGGCCTCCCCGCGGATGAGGCCAGTGCGCAGAAGGTCACCGCGTGAGCGCCTGGCGGATGCCGTCCGAAACGGCACCCCAGGACCGCGTCTGGATGGCATTCCCCACCGGCGGCTACACGCTGGGCGAGACAGCCGAAGACGCCCACGCTGCCCGGTCCGTCTGGGCCGCCGTCGCGAACGCCGTTGTGGAATTCGAACCGGTCACGATGCTGGTGTCCCCGGAGGATGCCGGGACTGCCGCCCGCTACCTCCACCCCGACATCGAGGTGGTGACCGCCGCGCTGAACGACGCTTGGATGCGGGACATCGGCCCCACGTTCGTCCTCGACGACGCCGGCCGGCTCGGCGCCGTGGACTGGGTGTTCAACGGCTGGGGCGGCCAGGACTGGGCCGCCTGGGATAAGGACTCGCTCGTGGCAGCGGCCGTCGCGGCACGCTCGGGCGCCCGCCACGTCGTGTCACCGCTCGTGAACGAGGGCGGCGGCATCCATGTGGACGGTGAAGGCACGGTCCTGGTCACCGAGACGGTGCAGCTGGATCCGGGCCGCAACCCCGGGCTCAGCAAGCACGACGTCGAGGCCGAACTGGCCCGGACCCTCGGCGCCAGCCACATCGTCTGGCTTCCGCGCGGACTGACCCGGGATTCGGAACGGTTCGGCACCCGCGGCCACGTCGATATCGTCGCGGCCATCCCGTCCCCTGGCACCGTTCTGGTCCATTCCCAGCAGAACCCGGCCCACCCCGACTTCCAGGTCAGCCGGGACATCATCTGCCACCTCGCCACCACCCGCGACGCGGCAGGCCGCGAATGGAACATCATCGAGGTCCCCGCCCCGGAAACGCTCACGGACGAGGAAGGCTTCGTCGACTACAGCTACATCAACCATCTGGTGGTCAACGGCGGCGTCATCGCCTGCACGTTCGGCGACCCAATGGACGAGAAGGCGCTGCGCATCCTCGCCGACGCCTACCCCGGCCGCAAAGTGGTCGGCATCGACGCCCGCGAGCTTTTCGCCCGCGGCGGCGGCATCCACTGCATTACCCAACAGCAACCAACCGCCTCCCGGAATCTCACAGAATAAAGGTCAGCCATGAGTCAAACTATCGGCCGTGAAGACGGCATCATCACCCACGACGTCGTCGATCCGGCCGGTTCCACACACGGCATCACCGGGAAGGGACTCAAGGGCGGCCAGCTGGGCCTGCTCGCCGTCGTCGTTCTGGGCATTTCCTCCGTCGCACCCGCCTACAGCCTTACCAGTTCGCTGGGTCCTGCCGTCGGCGCGGTCGGCCTGCAGCTGCCGGCGATCTTCATCGTCGCCTTCATCCCCATGATCCTGGTGGCGTTCGCCTACCGGGAGCTCAACGCCGATTCCCCGGACAGCGGCACCACCTTCACGTGGGCCACCAAGGCATTCGGCCCGTTCGTCGGCTGGATGGGAGGCTGGGGGCTGCTGGCCGCCAACATCATCGTCCTGTCCAACCTGGCCGGCGTCGCGGTGGACTTCTTCTACCTCTTCCTCGCCCAGGTGTTCAATAACCCCGAGCTCGCGGACCTGACCTCCAACACAGCCGTGAACATCATTACCTGCCTCGTGTTCGTGGCACTCGCCGTCTGGGTCAGCTACCGCGGCCTGCACGCCACCAAGCTCGTGCAGTACACCATGGTCGGGTTCCAGGTGCTGGTCCTGGGCATCTTCGTCGTCATGGCGCTCACCCATGCCGCCTCGGGTGACGCGGGCACCTCGATCGCCTTCAGCTGGGACTGGTTCAACCCGCTGAAGATCGAGAGCTTTGAGCAGTTCACCGCCGGCATGTCGCTGGCTGTCTTCGTCTACTGGGGCTGGGATGTCTGCCTCACCGTGAACGAGGAAACCAAGGGCGGCAAGGGCACCGCGGGCCGGGCGGGAACCACGACGGCGGTCGCCGTCCTGGCCCTCTACCTCGTCGCGATCGTGGCCACCATGATGGTGGCCGGCACCGGAGCCGACGGCATTGGCCTGAACAACCCGGACAACCAGTCAAACATCTTCGCGGCACTGGCCTCCCCGGTCATGGGTCCGCTGGCCATCCTGATGTCCCTGGCCGTACTCTCCGGCACCGCGTCATCGCTGCAGTCCACCATGGCCTCCCCGGCGCGCAGCCTGCTGGCCATGGGCCACTACGGCGCCCTGCCCTCCCGCTTCGCATCGGTCAGCAAGCGCTTCGGGTCCCCGGGCTTCGCCACGGTGGTTGCCGGCGCAATCTCCGGCGGCTTCTACGCCGTCATGAAGGTGGTCAGCGAGAACGTCCTCAACGACACCATCATGGCCCTGGGCCTGATGATCTGTTTCTACTACGGCCTGACCGCCTTTGCCTGCACGTGGTACTTCCGGCACAGCCTGCTCTCCAGCGTCCGCAACTTTTTCATGCGGCTGCTGTTCCCGGTCCTGGGCGGCCTGGTCCTCACCGTGGTCTTCTTCCAGACCGCCGTCGACAGCTGGGCACCGGAATTCGGCAGCGGCTCGGAGGTCTTCGGGGTGGGCCTGGTGTTCATCCTGGGGATCGGGATCCTCGCCCTTGGCCTGGTGATCATGCTCGTCGCCGCGAAACTGCATCCGGGCTTCTTCCGGGGTGAGACCATCCGCAAGGACACCCCCGCCCTGGTGGTTCCGGAGTAGCGTCCCCCGGCAATTGACGGCGCACGGCTTTGCCCCTTCTGCGGGGCAAAGCCGTGCGTTTGCTGCGTGAGAAAACCCCTCCTCCCCGGCAACAAATCACCGGGAAGAAGGGGTCAGTGGGGCCCCCTGTCGGATTCGAACCGACGACCCCCGCTTTACAAGAGCGGTGCTCTGGCCAACTGAGCTAAGGAGGCATTCCTGTGCACGGGCGGCACCGGACCCGGTGAGGGGCCTGGCGCCATGGCGCTAGATAAGGTTAGCCCACGGATGCCCGGGGATAAAAACAGGCCCGGCCCCGGAAGAATCCGGGACCGGGCCTGCTGTTTTGCTGCTGGGTTGCGCCGCTTACTGCTTGGCGTCGATGGCGGCCTGGAGGAACTCGTTGAACGGGGTCTGGGCGCTCGCGCCCTTGCCCCACTGCTGGCCGTCAACGAAGACGGTCGGCGTTCCGGAGACACCGATGGCCGCTGCCTGCTGGGTGGTGTATTTGACCCACGGACGGTAGGTCTTGCCGTCCACGCACGTGTCGATGCTCTTGGCGCCGACGTCGGTGGCCATCTTCTTCAGGTCGGCATCGGAAATGCCGGCGCTGCCTTCTGCGGGCTGCTTCTCAAAGAGCAGGTTGACGAAGTCGGAGTACTTCTCCGGCGACTCGTTCACAACGCAGGCCGCCGCGTTGGCCGCGCGCGAGGAGTAGTTGGTGGTGGACCGGGAGTCCAGGAAGCCCAGCGGGCGGTACTCCACCGAGATCTTGCCTTCGTTGCGGAGGCTCGTAAGGGTCTCGTTGTACTGGGTCTCGAAGTTCTTGCACACGGGGCAGATGAAGTCGATGTAGAGGACCACCTTGACCGGCTTGCCGGCCTCAGCTTCGGCGCCGGGCGCGGTCACCTGCGCGGGCGGCGTAGCCGGCGGGGACGGAAGGTCGGCGATCTTGACGGTGGCGGGGTCGGTCTTCGCCACCTCGGCGTTGGCCAGCAGGGTGACACCGCCGTAGACGTTGCCGTTGGCCGGGGTGGGTCCCTCGTCCGCGACCGGGGCGTTCTTCTGAATGTTTGAAGTAACGACCAGCGCCACCACAACAATGATGGCGATGACGGCGGCGACGATGCCCCATCCGATGAGCAGCTTGTTGCGTTTGTCCTTCTTCAGCTGCGCCTCGCGGATTTCACGGGCTTTCTCGCGGGCCGCGGCAGTTCGTTCTGTTTTGGACTGACGGGGTTCGTTTGCGGGGCTCATTAGTTCCTCGGGTCGATCGGCCTGTGGTGTCCACGGGGTGGCAATTCATCATTTTAGGGGAGAAAACTGGGAAGTTGCGCTTTCAACCTTCCTCCCCGCCGCCCTCGGGGCGAATAGCACAGAAGATTCCGCCCGGCTAGGGTGGATAGGAGCCACGAGCGAACCCCAGGGGGCACCAATGCAGGCCACGAAACACGCCGAAACGGATCCGAAGACCGAGAGCAACGACGCCCACGG
>DASWAW010000519.1:0-2055 GCA_036390955.1 Arthrobacter sp. | reverse complement strand
ACGTCCGGGAGTTTCACTTCGAAGTCCTGCTCGACGCCGACCAGGGACCGGCCTTCGCTGCGCATCACCAGCACGTACTGGGCGAGCTTGCGGACCATGGTTTCGGCGCGCTGGAAGTCCAGCTTGCCTTCCCAGTTGTCCTTCATCCCGAGCGCCGGCCAGCGGCGGACGAGCTCGGCGAGGTATTCGCTGCCGGAGGCATCCGGAAGGTCCTGCGCGATGGCGTGGACAAGGGTGCCCAGGCTGCGGGCAAAGTCGGTGGCGGCTTCTCCGCCGGCGGCCTGGACGAACCAGTCCAGGGGCGATTTCTGCACGGTCTCCACCTTCGACGGCGAGACGTACACGGTGCCGCCCGCCGGAACGACGGGCTCCTCCGTGGACAGCGGCGCCAGCCCCCACCAGGTCGCGGGGTGCGCGCCGGGCACGGGCGGCTCAGCGGCTGCCAGGGCGCCAAGGACGGCGGTGGCCTCGAGCGCTTCGGGCGTTCCGGCGTCGAGCTGGGCGTACTGGCGCAGCTCGGCCACGAGCGCCCGCAGGGTGAGCGGGCGCTCCACCGGGGTGAAACCGCGCCGGTCCCGGTCCGGGCCCAGCGGCGCCACGTAGTCCAGGAACGAGGAGGGCTGTTCGTCCTCCGAGGACACGGCGGTGCAGATCAGCACCTGCTGGGCCCGCGACACGGCGGTGGAGAAGCTGCGGAGCTCGTCGTAGCGGATTTCGCGCAGCCGGCTGAGCGGGTCCAGCTGCAGGGCGTATTCCACGCCGTGCTCGACGGCGTCGGCGAACAGCGTGCTGCCGAGCAGTTCGCCGCGGAGCCTGGTGTTGGGCCACACGCCTTCCTGCAGCCCCGGGACAATGACCACGGGCCATTCCCGGCCGGCAGCGCTGGCCGGGGTCATAAGTTCCACGGCGTCCTCCAGCTGGGCCCGTGCGGCGAGGGTGTCCATCGGGAGTTCCTGGCTGAGCAGGTACTCGAGGAACTGCTCCGGTCCGGAGCCGGGCAGCTGGTCCACAAAGCGCTCGGCGGTATGGAAGAGGGCCATCATCGCGTCGAGGTCCCGGTCCGCGCGGGCACCGGCCGCTCCCCCGGCAAGCGCCGCTTCGGTCCAGCGGGAGGCAAGGCCAGTGGAGTTCCAGAGCGCCCACAGCACCGTTTCGGCGTTGCCGCCGGGAGCCTGGGCGGCTTCCCGGCCGCAGTGGATCATCCGGGCGATCCGGCGTGCGGAGTGCCCCTCGATGCCGAGGGTCGCCAGTGCGCCCGGTTCGAGCAGCGCTTCGACGAGCAGCACGTCGCTCGTCCGGCCGCCGCCGCCCAGCAGCTCCTCGCGGCGCAGCGACTGGCGCAGCCGGCGCAGCTCGATCGCGGTGGCCCCGCCGATCCGCGAGGTCAGCAGCGCCACGGCCGCTTCGGGGCCCAGCACCGCAGGGTCCAGGGCCACGGCATAGGCGTCCAGCAAAGGCCGCACGGCCACCTCGTCACGGACGGCGGATTCGGCCACCGGGATCCGGACCGGGATGCCCTGGCCCGCGAGATAGCGTTGCAGCTGGCTGAGCTGCCCGCCGTTGCGCACGATCACGGCGATATCACCGAGTTCGCGGCCGTCGTTGAGCTGGGCCTCCAGGATCCTCTGCGCCACGTAACGCAGTTCGTGCACCGGTGACGGCAGCAGGTGCGCCTCGACGGTGCCGCCGGGGGCCACCTCAACGGGGTGTTCCTCCCCGGGTTGTGCCGGGCCCTCAGGCTGCGCCGGCCTGTGGGGCTGTTCGAGCCGGCGCGCGGACTGGCCGCCGGCGCGGCGGGAGATCCGGCCGGCGACGGCGAGCCAGGCGTCTGCGACCGCCGGAGTGTGCCGGTGTGCGGTCCAGAGCGGCCGTTCGAGGAAGGTTCCGCCGGCGGGGGCGAGCAACTGCGGAAGTTCGGCCACGAGGTCCGGGCGGGCGCCGCGGAAGCCCTGCACTACGGTGTCCGGGGAGTACGTGATCAGGGCATCCTTGCCCGCCGCGATGTCCGCGAGCAGTTCGAACACGGCGGGATTGGCTTCCTGCATGTCGTCCACC
>DASWAW010000518.1:0-11035 GCA_036390955.1 Arthrobacter sp. | reverse complement strand
TGCGCACCCGGCTCGCCGAGCTGGACCAGCCCGTGCTGTTCGCGCTCGACGGCGGGACGGTCACCGATGACGGCGCGGGGCCCGTGCTGGCCATCTACGGCATTCCCTGGCTGGAGCCGCGGCTCGTGGCCGAACAGCTCGGCGTCGACACCGCCAGCCACTTTGAGGTGACCCGGGCGGCCACCGCCCGGATCCGGGCCGACCTTGCGGGCCGGGCCGGAACCCGGACGGTCCATTCCGTCGTCCTGGCCCACACCTTCGCCAGCGGCGGGATCAGCTCCGACAGCGAGCGCGACCTGAGCATCGGCGGCGTCGGCGCTGTCCCGCTGGATCTCTTCGACGGCTTCGGCTACACGGCGCTGGGCCACCTGCACGGCCGGCAGGAACTCTCACCGACCGTCCGCTACTCCGGTTCGCCGCTCGCATACTCCTTCTCCGAAGCGCAGCACAAGAAAGGCAGCTGGCTCCTGGACATCTCCCCGGACGGGATCGGCGCGGTCCGTGAGGTGCTGTGGGACGCGCCCCGGGCCCTCGCCGTGCTGCGCGGCAAACTGGAGGACCTGCTCTCCGCCGACGAATTCGCGGGGGCGGAAACCGCCTACTGCCAGATCACCCTGACCGACGCGCAGCGCCCGGCCCAGGCCATGGAACGGCTGCGCTCGCGGTTCCCTGACACCCTGGTGCTGGGGTTCGATCCGGACGGTGCCGGCGCCGCCGCCAAAACCAGCTACAGCAGCAAACTCGCCGAGGCTGCGGATGACCTCTCCGTCTGCTGCGGATTCCTGGAACACGTCCGTGGCCGGACAGCGGATGACCGTGAGGCAGCGGCCCTGGCCGAAGCCCTGGAAGCCGTGCGCCTGGAAGGAATTTCGCTGTGAGAATCCATCGTCTCGAGATCTCCGCCTTCGGACCCTTCGCCGCCACCGAACACATCGATTTCGACCGCCTGAGCGCACACGGGCTGTTCCTGCTGAACGGTCCCACCGGCGCGGGCAAGACCAGCGTCCTGGACGCCATCTGCTTCGCGCTCTACGGAACCGTCCCCGGGGCCCGGCAGGACGGAAAGCGGCTGCGCAGCGACCACGCCGGGGCCGCGGCGGAGCCCCGCGTCACCTGCGAGTTCTCCGCCCGGGGCCGGCACTTCGAAGTCTCCCGCTCGCCCGCCTGGGACAAGCCCAGCGCCCGGGGCAAAAAGGGCTTCACCGTCCAGCAGGCCAACACCGTGCTGCGCGAACGCGTCGGCGGCGAATGGACCGAGAAGTCCGGCCGCAATGACGAGGCCGGCGCCGAGATCGCCGAGGTCCTCGGCATGAACCGCGACCAGTTCACCCGCGTGGTGATGCTGCCGCAGGGCGACTTCGCTGCGTTCCTGCGCTCCAAGGCCACCGACCGCCTCGAACTGCTGCAGAGCCTGTTCGGCACCCAGCGTTTCGAGGCCGTAGAACAGGAACTCGGCCGGAAGGCGCAGGCCGCCCGCGCCGAAGTCGCCAGCCTCAGCGGCCGGCTCGAGCTCCTGCTCGCCCAGGCGGAAGCCGAAACGGCCGCACTGGAACTCGACACGGCGGAGGCCCCGGACCGGAACGACCCGGACTCCTTCCTGGCCTGGCTCGGGATGAATGCCGCCACGGCCGCGGAGCAGCGCCGCGCGGCGGCACTGGAGGCCGAGGGGCTGCGCGCCGGCCTCCGCTCGGCAAAGGACGCCGCGACGGCGCGTGCCGGCCGCCAGGCCAGGCTGGCCGCGGCCGAACACCGCCGCTCCGAAGCTGAGGCGGCCGCCGCCGAAGTCGCCGCCAAGAGCGGACAGCTGGGCCTGCACCGCAAGGCCGAAGTCCTTGGCGGGCAACTGCAGGCGGTGGACAGCGCCGGGGCGGCGGAGGAACTGGCGTTGGCCGCCCTGGCCGCCGCCGCACAGGATTTGCGCGCCGCGGCCCGCACCGACCCCGAACTCGCCTCGCTCCGGACCGGGACTGGACACGGCAGCCCGGGCACCCTGTCCGGTGAGTCACGGAGCGCCGCCGGCGCTGGTGACAGCTCCACCTTCGACGGCGGCGCCGTGCGGTCCGCACTCGGGGGACTGCGCTCACTGCGCGCGGTACTTCAGGAGCGGCTGCCCGAGGAAGCCAGGCTCGCCGGACTCCGGAGCCGCGCTGCCCAGCTGCGCCGGGACCTGGCGCAGCTCGAAGACGGACGGACGTCGGGGGCCGCTGCCCTGCTTGCCCTGCGCACGGAAGCCGAAACCCTGCTCGCCGGGCTGCGGCCACTCGAAGAACTCGCCGCCGAAGTACAGCTGCGGACGAAGGAAGCAGCCGCCGCGGAGGAACTGCTTGTCCTGGTCCGGCGCTACGCCGCGGCCGGGACGGCCTGCGGAGCCGTTGCCGAACGCCACAGCCGGGCCCGCGAGGAATACCAGGACCGGCGCCAGCGCTGGCTCGATCTCCGCGAGGAACGGCTGGCCAATGCCGCGGCCGAGCTCGCGTCCCAGTTGCAGGCGGGCGTCCCGTGCCCGGTGTGCGGCAGCCCCGAGCATCCGGTCCCTGCGCCCGCCGCCGCGTCCGCGCTGACCGTGGCCGAGGCCGAGCAGGCCGCGCAGCATGCCTGCGAGACGGCCGAGGCCGCCCTCGCGGCGCTCGAACGCGAACTCTTCGAAGCCCAGCAGGACATTGCCGTGCTGGCGGCGCAGGGCGGAAACACCGCGCCCGGGGACGCCAGCCAGGAAGCCGCCCTGGCCCGGGAACGCGCCGCCGAAGCCCGCCGTGCAGCGGCAGACCTCGCCCTCAACAGGGCGCGGCACGCCGAACTGGAAGACCAGATCGGCGCCGCAGAGCTGGCCCGGTCGGCGGCGGCGTCCAGCATCGCCCAGACCGAATCCACCCTCACGGAGGTCCAGGAACAGGCCGATTCCCTCGAACAGGCCCTCGACAACCTCCGGGCCGGCCACCCGGTCCTGGCTGACCGGATCACAGCGCTGGACGGCGCCGCCGCCGTGCTGGAACGCGCCGACGCGGCGCGCACCCGGCTGGAACAGGCCGCAGCCCGATCCGGGGAAGCCCGGCAGCAACTCGAACGGGCCCTTCCGGGCACCGGCTTCGAGTCCGCGGACGCGGCCCGGGCCGTGCTGCTTCCCGCCGCGGATGCGGCGGCACTGGAAGCCGCCGTCCGCGCCGGACAGGACGAAGCAGCCCGGATCGGGGAACTCTTTGCCAGCGAGGAACTCGTGCTGGCGGTGCACGAGCTGGAAACGGACGGCCCCCTCTCCGGGGAGTTCGTGGAACAGCTCCGTGCGGACGCAGCCACCGCCGAACGCTCAGCCCGGGACGCGGAACTCGCAGCAGGCCTCGCGGAAAAATCGGTGCGCACCCTCGGCACCATTGCGGCGAACTATGCGCAACTCGCGGAGGCCGGCCGGGAACCACGCGAACGGGCGCAACTGCTGACAGCGGTCGCCGATGCGGCCCGCGGCGCAGGAGACAACAACTACCGCATGAGCCTGAACAGCTATGTTCTCGCCGCCAGGCTCGAACAGGTGGCGCTGGCGGCCTCGGAACGGCTGATCGGGATGAGCGATGGCCGCTACACCCTCCAGCACACGGACGCCAAGGCGGCCCGCGGCGCGAAATCCGGCCTGGGCCTGGAAGTGGTGGACCAGTGGACCGGTCAGCAGCGCGACACGGCGACGCTTTCCGGCGGCGAGTCCTTCATGGCCTCCCTCGCCCTGGCCCTGGGGCTCGCGGACGTGGTGCAGCAGGAATCCGGCGGTGTCGAAATCGAGACCCTGTTCGTGGACGAGGGCTTCGGCAGCCTCGACGAACAGGCCCTGGAACAGGTGATGGATGCCCTGGAGGGACTCCGGGACGGCGGCCGTGTGGTCGGACTGGTGAGCCATGTGGGGGAAATGAAACAGCGCATCAGCACCCAGCTCCAGGTGGTCAAGGGGCGCAACGGTTCCACGCTGCACATTTCCGACGACGCCGAGGGCTGACACGCGTCCGCAGGTCCGCCCGGGCCGCAGGCCCGCGCGGGCCGCGGCGGGCGCGGCAGCGGGGGCTGCGCGGCGGCCCCGGCTGCGGCTACAATTGGGGCGTTACCGGGTCGCGCGTATCGGGAGGAGGGACGATGCGCACCATTGAACGAACCCGGAATCATGACCCTCTCAACGCCATCCCAGGCGCCCGCATCCGCGGCGCCCCGCTGTCCTGAAACCACCGCCCCTCCCGGCCCGGCCTCCCCGCAGGAGCCCGCAGCCGCACCCCCGGCAGCGCGCCCGGAGGCGCGCTTCGCCCGGCTGCCGCTGCTCGCCGGCCGCAGCTTCATCCCGATTGGGATCTTCGCCCGGCTCCCGCTCGCGATGCTCACCGTCGGAGCCCTCACCCTCGTCACCGCCGTCACCGGCTCCTATGCGGTCGGCGGCGTGGCGGCCGGCGCCGTGGGCATCGGCTCGGCCCTCGGCGCCCCCGTCCTCGGCGCGCTGGCGGACCGGCTGGGCCAACGGCCCGTGCTGGTGTTCGCCGCCGTCTTCAACACCGCCGCCGTCGTCGCCCTGATCCTGGCCGCATACCTGATCCCCGGAGGCCAGGACCTGGCCGCCGCCGGCCCGGTCCTGGCCACCGCCTTCGTTGCCGGGGCCAGCTGCCCGCAGGTGGGGCCGCTGGCCCGGGTCCGCTGGATGGCTCTGACCGCCCGGGGCGGGCGCGACGCCGGGGCGGCCGACCTGGACACGGCAATGTCCTACGAAAGCACGGCCGACGAACTGACCTTTGTCCTGGGCCCGGCCCTGGTGGGTATCCTCGCCAGCGTGCTCACACCGTGGTTGCCGCTCGCCCTCGCCGCGGCCCTGACCATCACGCTCGTCCCGGCCTTTGCGGTGCACCCCACGCACCACGCGGTCGTGAGGACGCCGCCGCGGACACCGGCCGGTGCGGCGCAGGAGAAGCAGCTCCGGGTTTCCCGAACGGCCGCACAGCGTGCGGGGGCCGTCGCCGCCGTCGGGCTCCCGGTGCTGGCCATGGTCTGCATGGGCACGTTCTTCGGCGCCACCCAGACCTCGTTGAGTTCCTTCTCCGGCAGCTTCGCCTCGGCCGAGCTGGCCGGCCTGCTCTACGCGGTGATGGGCCTGAGCTCCGCTGCGGCGGCCCTCTCGGTGGCGTACTGGCCCCGGCGGTTCACGCTGTACGCCCGCTGGCTGTGCTGCGCGGCGCTGATGGCTGCCCTCTCGCTGTTGCTGCTGCTGCCCGAGACCGCGCCGCCCATGGTCCTCGTACTCCTGGTCCTGGGGCTGCCGGTGGGACCACTGATGGTCACGGTCTTCGCGATCGGAGGGCTCGTCGCCCCGGCCGGAAAGCTCGGCACGGCCATGACGGCCCTGGCCAGCGGTATCGTCGCCGGCACTGCGGTCGGTTCGTCCATCGCGGGGCAGCTGGCGCAGAACCACGGCTACCGGACGGCGTTCCTCATCCCGGTGTGCGCCGCCGCCGCACTGTTCCTGCTGGGGGCCGCAGCCGCCGCCGTGGTCCGCCGACGGAACCGGACGGCGGCTCTGCCGCTGGCCGCTACTGCTCCGCCGCGGCGCCGAACTTCGGCGTGTGGACAGCGCCCAGGGTGATGTGGACGGCCTGCTGGTCGGTGTAGAAGTCGAGGGAGCGGTAGCCGCCCTCGTGCCCCAGCCCGGAGGCCTTGACGCCGCCGAAGGGGGTGCGGAGGTCCCGGACGTTGTGGCTGTTGAGCCAGACCATGCCGGCCTCCAGGTTCTGGGCGAAGTTGTGCGCCCGCGTCAGATCGTTGGTCCAGACATAGCCGGCCAGCCCGTACTTCGTGTTGTTCGCCAAAGCCAGCGCCTCGGCGTCGGTGCCGAACGGGGTAATGGCGACGACGGGGCCGAAGATCTCCTCCTGGAAGATCCGCGCGTCGGGCATCACATCGGCGAAGACAGTGGGGGCCATGAAATTTCCGGTCTCATGCCCCTCGGGGCGTCCGCCGCCGGCCAGCAGCCGGCCCTCGGACTTGCCGATCTCCACATAGGAGGCCACCTTGGCGTAGTGCTCCGGGTGGACCAGGGCACCGACCTCGGTCCTGGGGTCGTGCGGGTCACCGACCACAATGTTTTTGGCCCGGGCGGCGTACTTCTCGCAGAATTCCTCGTAGATGTCCCGGTGGACGAGGATGCGGGACCCGGCGGTGCAGCGTTCGCCGTTGAGCGAGAAGACCCCGAACAGGGTGGAGTCGATGGCGGCGTCGAGGTCGGCGTCGGCAAAAATGATGGCCGGGCTCTTGCCGCCGAGCTCCATGGACAGGCCCTTGAGGTTCTCCGCGGCGTTGCGGAAGATGGTCTGCCCGGTGGTGGTCTCGCCGGTGAAGGAGATCAGCGGCACATCGGGGTGCTTGACGAGGGCGTCGCCGGCCTCCTCGCCGAGGCCGTTGACCAGGTTGAACACCCCGTCGGGCAGGCCGGCGTCCTTGAAGATCTGCGCCCACAGCGAGGCGGAGAGCGGGGTGAACTCGGCCGGTTTGAGCACCACGGTGTTGCCGGCGGCCAGTGCCGGGGCCAGCTTCCAGGACTCGAGCATGAACGGGGTGTTCCACGGGGTGATCAGGCCTGCGACGCCGATCGGCTTGCGGTTGACGTAGTTGATCTGTGCGCCGGGGACCTTCATGGCGTCGTCGAACTGGGCCACGATCAGGTCCGCGAAGAACCGGAAGTTCTCCGCGGCGCGCAGCGCCTGGCCCTTGGCCTGGGTGATCGGCAGCCCGGTGTCGAACGTCTCCAGCTGGGCAAGCCGGGTCTCCTGGGCCTCGACGGCGTCGGCGATCTTGTTCAGGATGCGGGCGCGTTCCCGCGGCTTCATCCGCGGCCACGGCCCGGTGGTGAAGGCCTTGCGCGCGGCGGCGACGGCCAGGTCGATGTCCTCCTGCTGCCCGGCAGCGGCGGTGGCGTACGTTTCGTTGGACACCGGGTCCAGGACGTCAAAGGTTTTACCGCTGACGGAATCGACCAACTCGCCGTCGATGTAGTGGCGGATGCGGGTCGGAAGGTCGTCCGGGATGTAGTGCTCAGCCATGGGAATCATCCTTTGCTTCTGCGGGGAGTCTGTACAGCTGGGAGATGCGGCGGGGCGGCGGTGCCGCCGGGAATGCTGCGGTGCGGGGCCGGTGGGCTTCCGGAGCCCTGGACCGGGGAGCGGTTGTCCGGTCCGGCCTCTAGCGGACGGGTACCTCGGTGACCGGGCCGGGGGCGGCCGGGGCGTCCGGCGAAAGCTGCTCCATCACATCTCCTCATTGAGTATGAAATCGTATACGATACAAACTGCCCGAGACCCGGCCGCTTGTCAAGCATTCCCCGGACGGGGCCCGGCTGGGCGGCGGGGGAGTGCCCTTTGCCTCAGCCCAGCTGGCTTTCGATGCGCCCGGCGCTCGCGGCGAGAGCCGCGGCGACCTCCGCGGGATCCTGGTCGGCGCGGATATACACGACGGCCAGCGCGGCCGGCCGGCCGCCCGGAACCCGGATCGGAACGGCCAGCGACGAGACGCCGGAGATGACCTCGTCATGGCTGGCGGCGTAGCCCCGGCGGCGCGCCTCGGCCGCTTCGGCCCGGTAGGGGATGCCGGGCGCCGTGGCGGCCCATTCCTGTTCCGAGAAGGCCGACTGGATCGCGATGCCGGGGGCTCCGGCGCTGATCGGGTGCCGCGAGCCGGGATGCTGGACCACTGCGGCCCCGGTGTGCCGCGGGTCCACGGTGACGAGTGTGACGCATTCCTCGTGGTCCCAGACGGCAACAAAGGCGCTCATCGTCAGCGCGTTGGCGAGCTGGGTGAGCTCCGGCAGGGCCGCCGACTGCAGGTTCCGCGAAACTCCCCGGGCCAGGACGGCAAGACCAGGGCCGGGCTGGACCCGGCCGCCGTCGTCGCGCACCAGCAGGGAGTGGTCCTCCAGGGTGCGGAGGATGCGGTAGGCCACGGAGCGGTGCACCCCCATCGCGTCGGCCAGTTCGGCGATGCTGAGCGGCCGCTGGGCGTCGGCGAGGATTTCCAGGGCGCGGATGCCGCGCGACAACGTCTGGGACGGGGAGGCCTGGGCGCTGCCGGCGGTCGGGGTCATTGTTCCATCCTAGATGTGGCCGGTCGCGAAGCCGGGGTGCGCCGGGCGGCCCTTGTGCTCCGCCGCACGGTGCGCTAGCGTTCTATATGGGAACTACGTGTTCGATTATAGAACACAAGTGGAGGGGGCGCACCCCCCGCACGCAGCCATACCAAGCGCAAGGGATCAACGATGATTGCCAATCCCCGCAGCGAGCCTGTTCCGGTTGTTCCGGGCCGCACGTTCTCGCCCCGGGCCCAGCACTTCCGCGGGGGCCTGGGCCGGTTCGCCACCGGTGTCGCGATCGTGACCTTCGACGGCGCCACGAGGCGCCACGGCATCACCGTCAATTCCTTCACCTCCGTGTCCATGGACCCGCCGCTGGTCCTGGTCAGCATCGCCCGCACCGCGAAGGCGCACGACGAACTCGCCGGCCGGCCCTTCACGGTCAACATCCTTGGCGCGGAGCAGCGGCAGCTCGCAATGCACTTTGCCGGCCGCCCCGGACCCGAGCCGCGCTGGGTCGAGGGCGCAACGGCTCCGCGGCTCTCCCATGTGCTCGCCTACTTTGAATGCAAGCCCTGGGCGGCGTACGACGGCGGCGACCACACGCTCTACATCGGCGAGGTCGTCGACTTCAACTACCGCAACGGCGATGCACTGGCCTTCGCGAACGGCACCTTCACCACCATCCCGGAAAGCCTGCTGGGCATGGAGGACCTGCTCTGAGCTGCCGGTAACGGCCCGGCCGCACACCGCCCGGCCTCTGATGACGCAGCCCGACTGATGATTGGAGAAACAACCATGGGTATCCGCACCGGACAGCAGTACCTGGACCGGCTCAACGGCATGACACCCCACGTGGTGATCGACGGTGAGGTGGTCAGCGAGAAAATTGCCGAGCACCCCGCGTTCCGGAACGTGGCAAGATCCTACGCCAAGCTCTTCGACATGCAGCACGACCCCCGGTACCAGGGCGCGCTGACGTACACCTCGCCCACCACGGGGGACCTGGTCAATGCCTCCTTCCTGGTGCCGAAAACCGTCCAGGACCTCGAACGCCGCCGCCGTGCCATTTCCACCTGGGCCGAGTCCTCCAACGGCTTCCTGGGCCGCTCCGGCGACTACATGAACTCCTCGCTCACCGCCCTCAGCACGGCCGGGAAGTGGTTTTCCCAGGCTGACCCCAAGTTCGGCGAAAACATCCGCAACTACTACGAGTGGGCCCGTGAAAACGATGTCCTTGCCACGCACACCCTGATCCCGCCGCAGGCCAACCGCTCCGTTTCCGGCTCCGAACAGCTCGGCGGACAGCTGTCGGCCCGGATTGTCGAGGAGCGCGAGGACGGCATTGTCATCAGTGGCGCCCGCATGCTGGCCACCATCGCCCCGATCGCGGACGAGCTCCTCGTCTTCCCCTCCACCGTGCTCCGCGGAACGCCGGAGGACGCCCCGTACTCCTACGCCTTCGCCATCCCCAACGACACGCCGGGACTGCGCTACCTGTGCCGCACCTCGCTCTACAACGGCGGCAGCACCCACGATGAGCCGCTCGCGTCGCGCTATGAGGAAATGGACGCCGTCGCGATCTTCGACAATGTCTTCGTCCCCAGCGAGCGTATCTTCATGCTCGGCAACCCGCAGCTGTGCAACGGCTTCTACTCCGAAACCGGCGCCGGCGCCCTCATGACGCACCAGGTGGTCACCAGGACCATCGCCAAAAGCGAGTTCTTCCTGGGCCTGGCCTCCGAACTCGCCGACTCGATCGGCATCGACGGTTTCCAGCACATCCAGGAGGACATCGCCGAACTGATCGTCGACGTCGAAATCGGCAAGGCGCTGGTCCGGGCCTCCGAGGTGGATGCGGCGCTCAACGAGGCCGGTGTGATGCTGCCGAAGTGGTCCACGCTGAACGCCGCCCGCAACTGGTACCCGAAGGTCGCCCAGCGTTTCCCGCAGATCATCCGAAAGTTCTGCGCCTCCGGGCTGATGGCCCTTCCCGGCGAAGCTGACGTCAACAGCGACGCCCGGGCCGACATCGAGATGTACCTGCAGGGCAAGTCACTCACCGGCCCCGAGCGCGTCCGGCTGTTCAAGCTGGCCTTCGACGCATCGGTCTCCGGGTTCTCCGGCCGGCAGTCGCTGTACGAGTACTTTTTCTTCGGCGATCCGGTGAGGATGGCCGCGGCCATGGTCAACGGCTACGACCGCGCGCCCGTCCGCGCCCGGGTCCGGGAATTCCTGCACCGCGCCGACTGAGGCCGCGGGAGGCTCCGCCGTCATGTTTTAGCGGCGGTGAAGCTTTTTTCCAAAGATGTGTGTCCTGTCACACATTTCATAGTATGATCTGAATACTAACTGACCGTTCGATCAGTAATTCATGAGGCATTCAGTTATCCGCACCGCACCCACCCCGGGCAGGACCCCTGCCCCCAGCAACGGAGTTTCAATGACCGCAACTTCAAGTGTCGATTCTGAGGCGGGCCCCAGCAGCAAGCATGAGGAACGCAAGGTCCTCGCGGGCACCCTGGTCGGGACCACCATCGAGTGGTACGACTTCTTCATCTTCGCGCAGCTGACAGCGACGCTGCTGTCACCGCTGTTCCTGGCACCGCTGAACGCCTCCAACCCGGGCCTGGCGCAGATCCTGTCCTTTGCCCTCATCGGCATCAGCTTCCTGTTCCGCCCGCTCGGCGCCGTCGTCGCCGGCCACCTGGGTGACCGCCTCGGCCGCAAGGCCATGCTCGTCTTCACCCTCATCATGATGGGTGCCGCCACGGCGCTGATCGGCATGCTGCCGACCTACGCCCAGATCGGCGTCTGGGCTCCGGTCCTGCTGATCCTGCTCCGCGTCATCCAGGGCTTCTCCGCCGGCGGTGAATGGGGCGGCGCCGCCCTGATGGCCGTCGAGCACGCTCCCATGAGCAAGCGCGGCCTGTTCGGCGCGTACCCGCAGATCGGTGTTCC